>NZ_WBRZ01000202.1:0-10003 GCF_008923895.1 Pseudomonas sp. GXM4 | reverse complement strand
GGATGTGCCGACCTCATCGCTGGCAAGCCAGCTCCCACAGGAGATTGCGGTGAGTTTGAGTGATGTTTTTTCCATCCGGGACGGCCCGGATGTCTGTCGAAAAACAGCGGGACGGCCCGCTCCCCCTTCAGGGGTTATGCCATGTTCGAAAAAATCCTGATCGCCAACCGTGGCGCGATTGCCTGTCGCATCCTGCGCACGATCAACGTGCTGAAGGCCCAAGGCGTCGCCGTGTACTCAGAAGCCGATGCTGCCAGCCTGCACATCTCCCAGGCCGCTGAAGCGTACAGCCTCGGCGAAGGCGCGGCGTCCGCGACGTATCTGGCCGTCGATAAAATCCTCGCTATTGCCAAACAAAGCGGCGCCACGGCGATTCATCCCGGCTACGGATTTCTCTCGGAAAACGCAGCGTTCGCCGAAGCCTGCGAAGCGCAGGGCATCGCCTTCATCGGGCCGACGCCGGAGCAATTGCGGATGTTCGGCCTCAAGCACACTGCTCGCGCATTAGCCAGACAGCACGGCGTACCCATGCTCGAAGGCACCGACCTGCTCGACAGCCTCGATTGCGCGCTGAGCGCCGCCGAACAGGTCGGCTACCCGGTAATGCTGAAAAGCACCGCTGGCGGTGGTGGCATCGGCATGCGCGTGTGCCGCAGCGCCAGTGAATTGAGCGAATCATTCGAAGCGGTGAAACGCCTCGGTCAGAACAACTTCAGCGACGCCGGGGTGTTCATCGAGAAGTACATCGAACGCGCGCGGCATCTGGAAGTGCAAGTGTTCGGCGACGGCTGCGGTGAAGTCATCGCTCTCGGTGTGCGCGACTGTTCGGTGCAGCGGCGCAACCAGAAAGTCCTCGAAGAAACCCCGGCGCCAAACCTGCCAGAAGGCATGGCCGATGAGCTGTGCGCAGCGGCGATCAAACTGGCGCAAGCGGTGAATTACCGCAGCGCCGGCACCGTCGAATTCGTCTTCGACAGCGAGGGCCAGCGCTTCTATTTTCTCGAAGTGAACACGCGGTTGCAGGTCGAGCACGGCGTCACCGAACAGGTGTGGGACGTGGATCTGGTGCGCTGGATGATCGAGCTGGCCGCTGGTGATCTGCCGCCGCTGAACGAGTTGTATCAAGGCCTGGAACCGCAGGGCCATGCGATTCAGGCACGTCTGTACGCGGAAGATCCGGGGCGTGATTTCCAGCCGAGCCCGGGCCTGCTGACCGCTGTGCAGTTTCCGCCAGCCAACGGCGTTGAGTTGCGCATCGACACCTGGGTCGAAGCCGGTGTGCAAATCCCGCCGTATTTCGACCCGATGATTGCCAAGCTCATCGCTTGGGCGCCGAGCCGCGAACAGGCTCGCGCCGAACTCCATCAGGCACTGGGCGATAGCCTGCTGTATGGCGTGGAAACCAACCGCGATTACCTGCGGCAGATTCTGCTCGATGCTCCATTCGCCAGCGGCCAGCCGTGGACCCGTTGTCTGGAAAATCTGCTGTATCACGCCAACACCTTCGAAGTGCTCAGCGCCGGCACGCAAACCAGCGTGCAGGACTATCCCGGCCGCCTCGGCTATTGGGCCGTCGGCGTGCCTCCGTCGGGGCCGATGGACAGCCGAGCACTGCGCCTGGGCAATCGTCTGCTCGGCAATGAACAAGGCGCAGCCGCGCTGGAAATCACCATGAGCGGGCCGATCCTGCGCTTCAATTGTGACGCGGTGGTCGCGGTGACCGGCGCGCCGATTGCCTTGAGCCTTGACGCTGAACCGATGCCAATGAACACCGCGCTGCTCATCCCGGCCGGCGCGACATTGCAACTGGGCAGCATCAGCGGCGCCGGCGCGCGCAGTTATCTGTGCCTGCGCGGCGGCGTGCAGGTGCCGGATTATCTGGGCAGCAAAAGTACCTTCACCCTCGGCCAGTTCGGCGGGCATGGCGGACGGGCGTTAAGGGCCGGTGACGTGTTGCATGTGCCGGCATTGGCCGACCACAGCGCCGGCCAACAACTGGCCGAACAGCACATCACCGCGCTGCCGAGCGTGCGCCAGATCCGGGTGATCTACGGTCCGCACGGCGCACCGGAATACTTCAGCGAAAACTACATCGCCACGTTCTTCGCGACCCAGTGGGAAGTGCATTTCAACTCCAGCCGCACCGGCGTGCGCCTGATCGGACCGAAACCTGAGTGGGTGCGAGAGGATGGCGGTGAAGCGGGTCTGCACCCGTCGAACATCCATGACAATCCGTATGCGATTGGTGCGGTGGATTTCACCGGGGACATGCCGGTGATCCTCGGCCCGGATGGCCCGAGTCTGGGTGGGTTTGTCTGCCCGGTGACGGTGATCGAGGCGGATCTGTGGCAACTGGGGCAGCTCAAGGCGGGCGATAAAATTCAGTTCATTCCCGTCGACCTCAAGACCGCCCGCGATCTCGCCCTGAAATGGGATGCTCCCTGTGGGAGCGAGCTTGCCAGCGATGGTGCCCGATCTGACACCGCATCAACTTCATCGCTGGCAAGCCAGCTCCCACAAGGGATTGTGTCGCCTGTGGTTCTTGAGTTGGGTCAGGGGGATCGGCGGCTTGTCGGGCGGGTTTCTGGCGACACTCATTTACTGCTGGAAATCGGCGCGCCGGAGCTCGATCTGGTCCTGCGCTTCCGCGCCCACGCGCTGATGCAGGCGCTGGAAAGCCAAGCCCTGCATGGCGTCATCGACCTCACCCCGGGCATTCGCTCGCTGCAAGTGCACTACCAGCCGGAGCAACTGCCGCTGGCCGATCTGCTCGGCATCATCGCCGGCGAATGGGACGCGGTGTGCGCCGCCAAGGACTTGCAGGTGCCTTCGCGCATCGTGCACTTGCCGCTGTCGTGGGACGACCCGGCCTGTCAGTTGGCGATCGAGAAATACATGACCACCGTGCGCAAGGACGCGCCGTGGTGCCCGAGCAATCTGGAGTTCATCCGGCGCATCAACGACCTGCCGAATCTCGACGAAGTGCAGCGCACGGTGTTCGATGCGAGTTATCTGGTGATGGGCCTTGGCGACGTTTACCTCGGCGCGCCGGTGGCCACGCCGCTCGACCCGCGCCATCGCCTGGTGACCACCAAGTACAACCCGGCACGCACCTGGACCGCCGAGAATTCGGTCGGCATCGGCGGCGCCTACATGTGCGTGTATGGCATGGAAGGCCCGGGCGGTTATCAGTTTGTCGGGCGCACTCTGCAGATGTGGAATCGCTATCGCGAAGTCGCCGCGTTCGATGGCAAACCGTGGCTGCTGCGCTTCTTCGATCAGATCCGCTTCTACCCGGTCAGCGCCGAAGAACTGCTGCGCATCCGCCGCGATTTCCCCCTTGGGCGCTTTGATCTGAACATCGAACACAGCCAGCTCAACCTCGCCGACTATCAGGCATTTCTCTGTAAGGAAGCCCAGGGCATCAGCGCCTTCCGTGCGCAGCAACAGGGCGCCTTCAAGGCTGAACGCGAGCGCTGGATCGCCAGCGGCCAGGCGCATTTCGACAGCGAAGAAGCCGTGCCTGACGCCAGCGAAGAAGCACCGCTGCAAAGCGGTGAGCACAGCGTCGACAGCCACATCGCCGGCAATCTCTGGCAGGTGCAGGTCGAGACCGGCCAGCGTGTCGCGGCGGGCGATGTGCTGGTGATTCTCGAGTCGATGAAGATGGAAATCCCTGTGCTCGCGCCGCTGGCCGGTGTGGTGCGAGAGATCCGCGTGCAACCCGGTTCGGCGGTGCGCGCCGGACAACGGGTGGTGGTGCTGGAACTCGACTGAAGCCATTACTGAAAAGGATCAACCGATGAATCTGCAACTCGATGCACTGCGCCAGGCCTATCGCAATGGCGACACCACACCGCGCCAACTGCTGCTGCAATTGCGCGAAAAAGCCGCTGCGCTGAACCCCGACTATCACCTGTTCATCCACCTGCTCAGCGTCGATGAACTGGAGCCGTATCTGGCCGCCCTCGACGGTCGTGACCTCGACAGCCTGCCGCTGTATGGCGTGCCATTCGCGATCAAGGACAACATCGATCTGGCGGGCATTCCGACCACCGCCGCGTGCCCGGCGTTTGCCTATGTGCCGCAGCGGTCGGCAACAATCGTCGAGCAACTGCTGGCGCTGGGCGCGATTCCGCTGGGCAAGACCAATCTCGATCAGTTCGCCACCGGCCTCAATGGCAGCCGCTCACCATACGGCGCGTGCCCGAACAGTGTGCTGGCGGAGTATCCGTCCGGCGGTTCCAGCGCGGGTTCATCCCTGGCGGTAGCGCTAGGTGTGGCGAGTTTTGCCTTGGGCACTGACACCGCCGGTTCCGGGCGAGTGCCGGCGGCGCTGAATAATCTGGTGGGATTGAAGGCGAGCAAGGGCCTGATTTCCACCGCTGGCGTGCTGCCGGCGTGCCGCACGCTGGACTGCGTGACCACTTTCACCGCCACCGCCCGCGAGGCCAGTCAGTTGCTGGCGTTGACGGCCAAACACGATCCTCGCGATGAGTACAGCCGAGGCAACCCGGCATGGAACGACGGCTCGGCGTTCGGCGCGCCACGGCCGTTTCGCTTCGGCGTGCCACGGGCGCAAGACCTTGAATTTTTCGGTTGCAACGAAGGGCCGCAACTGTTCGCAGCGTCCATCGAACGGCTCAAGGCTCTGGGTGGCGAAGCGGTCGAACTGGACCTGTCGCCATTTCTCGAAGCAGCGCGTCTGCTCTACGACGGGCCTTGGGTCGCCGAGCGTTACAGCGTCGCCGGTGAGCTGATGGAGCAGAATCCCGAAGCGGTGCTGCCGGTGATCCGAGCGGTGCTGGCCAAGGCACCGGCAGTGACCGGCGTGCAGACCTTCCGCGCGCAGTATCGATTGCAGGCATTGAAGGCCCTCTGCGACGAGGCCCTGGAAAATCTCGACTGCGTGCTGACACCCACCATCGGCCGTCCAGTGACCCTGGCCGAGCTTGCGGCCGAGCCGGTGCTGCGCAATTCCGAACTGGGCTATTACACCAACTTCATGAACCTGCTCGACTACGCCGCCGTCGCCGTGCCGACCGCGTTCATGAGCAACGGTTTGCCTTGGGGCGTGACGCTGTTCGGGCGGGTGTTTACCGATCAGTATCTGTTGAGCGTGGCGGATGCGTTGCAGCGCCAGCAGGACAGCGCCCTGCCAGCTCCGGCGAACGCTGCGCGCAACGACCGCGCTCGATTGGTGGTGTGTGGCGCGCATCTGCAAGGGCTGGCGTTGAACTGGCAACTGACTCAGCGTGGCGGGCGCTTGCTGGAAACCACGTTCAGTTCGCCGGACTATCGACTGCACGCCCTCGCCGGCGGCCCGCCATTGCGGCCGGGCATGGTACGGGTCAAGGACGGCGGCGTGGCGATTGCCGTGGAGGTGTGGGAGTTGCCGAGCAGTGAGCTGGGCTCGTTTCTCACCGGGATTCCGGCGCCGCTGGGGCTGGGCAAGGTGCAACTGGCGGATGGGCGCTGGGAGAGCGGGTTTATCTGTGAGCCGTATGGGTTGGAGGGTGCGGTGGATATCAGTCATTTGGGGGGATGGCGGGCGTATCTGGCATCCCGGGGCTGATCCGAAAGCTCGCCCTCACCCTGGCCCTCTCCTCCTGGAGAGGGCTAGGGTGAGGTGACTGTCCATCGGTTGCCATTGGCTGATACCGAGTCGATCACAGATTTTCCATCACCCACAATCCAGCTCCCTCTCCCCCGGGAGAGGGCTGGGGTGAGGGGCTGCGATTTCCCTGACACACCGCTACGTCATATCCCCCGCCATTTCAGGCACAAATCCCGCAGTGTTTTCCCGACCATCCCACTAGAATGCATCCCATCGGGCCACTGCCAACGGATCTGCCATGCCGCTTCGTTCTCCCTTGTACTCGCAACGTTCACTGGTGCTCACCCTGGTCGCCCTGCTCGGCGCCGGGTTTCTCGCTACATCACTGTTGAGCTATTTCGCCTCCCGCGAGTCGATCCGCGACAACATCGTCAACACTGAACTGCCACTGACCTCCGACACGGTCTATTCGGAAATCCAGAAAGATCTGGTCCGGCCGATCCTGATTTCCTCGATGATGTCCCGTGACACGTTCATGCGCGACTGGGTGGTCAATGGCGAGCAGAATCCCGAGCAGATGACCCGCTATCTCGACGAGGTCATGACCCATTACGGCGCCTACACGGCGTTCTTCGTTTCCAATGCCACGCTCACCTACTACCACGCCAAAGGCGTGCTCAAGCAGGTCAAAGTCGATGAACCGCGCGACACCTGGTACTTCCGCGTGCGCGACATGCAGGACCCGTACGAGATCAACGTCGACCCGGATCTGGCCAACAAGGACAACCTGACGTTCTTCATCAACTACAAGGTCTACGACTACCACAACCGCTTCATCGGTGCTGCGGGCGTGGGCCTCACCGTGGACGCGGTGATCAAGCTGATCGACAAGTATCAACAGCGCTATCAACGCAGCGTGTACTTCGTCGACACCTTCGGCCGCCTCGTATTGACCGGTGCCGAGGGTGGCCCGGAAGGCGCGCACATCGGCCAGAGTCTTGGCGAACTGGAGAGCATGAAAAGTCTGGTCAGCCAGTTGCCCAAGCCGCACAGCGGCAGCTACGAATATTCCACCCACGGCCAGGGGCATTTTCTCAACGTGCGGTTTATCCCCGAGTTGAACTGGTACCTGTTCGTCGATAAACGCGAGGACGGCGCGCTGAGCGAGATCCGCCAGTCGCTGTATCTCAATCTGCTGATCTGCCTGCTGGTGACGTTGATCGTGCTGGCCTTGCTCAATCGAGTGATCAAGCGCTTCCAGGCGAAGATTCAGGCGCACGCCACCCTCGACAGTCTCACCGAACTGCCGAACCGACGCGGCTTCGACATCCTCGCCGCGCAAGCGCTGCACGAGGCCCAACGGGAAACCAAGCCGCTGACCGCGTTGCTGCTCGACCTCGACCACTTCAAAGCCTTGAACGACACCTACGGCCACATGGCTGGCGACCAGGTGTTGATCGGTTTCGCCCGCGACCTGCAAAGTTGCCTGCGTCACGCCGACATCGTCTGCCGCTGGGGCGGTGAAGAGTTCATCGTTCTGTTGAAAGACACCGACGGTGAGACCGGGCAGAAAATTGCCGAGAAGATCCGCCAGCACGTCGAACAACACGAATATGCCTACGATGGCCACAGCCTGCATCTGACCGTGAGCATCGGCGCCACCACCGTGCAACGCGATGACACCTTGCACACTCTGCTGTCGCGGGCCGATCATGCGATGTACCGCGCCAAGCAAACCGGGCGCAACCGCACCTGCATGGAAATGCCGCACTCGACCTATGCCTGATAACGACGTCAAACCCGACCACTGCCCGGCCTGCGGTGCGCGCAACGATTGCAGCCTCGCCGACCCGCATACCGCCGACCGCGAATGCTGGTGCTATGGCGTGACCATCGACCCGGCGGTGCTCGAAGCGCTGCCGGCCGCGCTGCGCAATCAAGCCTGCCTGTGCCCGCGCTGCGCACAGGTCGAAGCGCAACTGCAAGCAGGCCGGCGGCCGATCCCGTAAGATGCGCGGCCCTTTGTTTGTTGAATCCTGACCATGCGCGTCGACCGCTTCCTCAGCAATCTGCCTCGCTACAACCGTCAGCAGGTTCGCCTGTTGCTGGTGGAAAAGCGCGTGCGGATTGACGGAAAAGTCGTCAGCGACCCGCACAGTGAGGTGCTGGAATTCAGTCGGGTCGAAGTCGACGATGAGGTGCTGCAGAGCGGCAAACCGGCGCGCTATTTCATGCTGCACAAACCCCCGGGCTGCGTCAGTGCCACCCGCGATCCGCAGCATGCGACCGTGCTCGACCTGCTCGATGAAGCGCACAAGGACGATCTGCACATCGCCGGACGTCTGGATTTCAATACCACCGGGCTGATGCTGATCACCAATGACGGCACCTGGTCGCGACGCCTGACGCAGCCGCAAACCAAACTGGCGAAGGTCTATTACGTCGAAACCGAACAGGACATCGACCCGAGCTACGCGCTGAAATTTGCCGAGGGCATTTACTTCGCTTTTGAAGATCTGACCACGCAACCGGCGCAACTGGAGCTGCTCGGCCCACGCTCCGCACGGTTGAGCATCGTTGAAGGCCGCTACCATCAGGTCAAGCGCATGTTTGGTTTCTTCAACAATAAAGTCCTGCGTCTGCACCGCGAATCCATCGGCGAACTGACCCTCGATCACGCGCTAAAACCGGGCGAATACCGCGCTTTGCGCACCGAAGAGATTCATTTGTTCTAAGCCGGCGACCGCTCAGCCGAAGTTGTCGAACAATTCGCCGACGGCACTTGCGTGATCCTGAGTCCCCTGCTTGAATCAGGACGTCGGCCGAAATGTGACCGATGAGTCACCACATACTTCCAAGAAACTTTTTGTCGGTCGTCTGCCCTCAAGGGCTGCGCCTCAGCCGGCAATCTGCCCGCCAATAACAACACCCGTCGACCTGCCGTACCGGATCGACATGGGCCAGCAAATTTCAGGCGTATGCCTACCTGTCACAAAGCTCGTGCAATCTCGATTGCGCGCATACCCGCTTGCTTGCCAGGAGTCTTATGACATGAGGCCAGAAATCGCTGTGCTGGATATACAGGGTCAGTATCGGGTTTACACGGAGTTCTATCGCGCAGACGCCGCAGAAAAGACCATCATTCTGGTCAACGGCTCGATGGCCACGACTGCGTCGTTTGCACAGACCGTGAAAAACCTGCACCCGCAATTCAACGTGGTCTGCTATGACCAGCCCTACGCGGGCCGCTCAAAAGCCCACAACCGGCATGAGAAACATCTGACGAAGGAAGTCGAAGGGCAGATCCTGCTGGAGCTGATCGATCACTTCGCCGCCGAACACGTGCTGTCGTTCTCCTGGGGCGGCGCCGCCACTCTGGTCGCCCTCGCCCAGCAACCGCGGCGCATCGAAAAAGCCGTGATCAGCTCGTTCTCCCCGGTAATCAATGCGCACATGCTCGATTACCTCGAGCGCGGCGTCGACTACCTCGGCAGCCGCGACGGCGACCGGGTCGGTCATCTGGTCAACAACACGATTGGCAAACACCTGCCGTCGCTGTTCAAGCGCTTCAACTATCGCCACGTCAGCAGCCTCGCCGAGCATGAGTACGGGCAGATGCACTTTCACATCAACGACGTGCTGCACAGCGATCGCCAGTGCTATCTGAATGCGGCGAAAAAGATCAGCGTGCCGGTGCTGTTCCTGAATGGCGAATGGGACGAATACACCGCCGCTGAAGACGCACGCCTGTTTGGCAATCACGTAGCGCACAGCAGCTTCACCACCCTGCAAGCCACCGGGCACTTCCTCGACATGGAGCACAAGGCCGCCTGCCGCGACAGCCAGAACGCTCTGCTGGGCTTTCTGAAACCTGCGCCGCAAGCCAGCCGAACGCGCTACTCGTTTGTGCAGGATCACCATGCCCTGGCCATTTGAAACAGCGTCATCGCGGGCAAGGCTGCAAGTTGCAAGTGCCTGTTGCACCGGCGCAGCCCTTGCTCGCGATCGACCGATTTCTGCGCGGCAAAGCCCTCGCAGAGAAAAGAAAACTTCAAATCCGTGCCCGAGTCTGGTACAAAGTCAGCCGCTCTGAGCGGGTATAGTTTAGTGGTAGAATGAAAGCTTCCCAAGCTTTAGATGAGGGTTCGATTCCCTCTACCCGCTCCACCGAATATTGATCTCGCGTTGTGTTGTCCGACGAGGGATGCAGGAATAGAAAAGACCGGCCTTGATCAGACTGTGTGAAAACGCACTGATGGTGGTTCCAGCAAACGCCCCGACTTGTTCGGGGCGTTTGCTTTTGTGCTCACAGCAGACGGAAAAAGGCGTTTCAGCCCATCAGCGCCATCATCTGGCGCACGCCCAACACGTTAATTGCTCTTTTCAGGTTGTAGGCGTTCACCGCCAAGGCCATTTCAGCTCTCGCGCCTTCAAGCTGTCGCAGCA
>NZ_WBRZ01000201.1:0-10020 GCF_008923895.1 Pseudomonas sp. GXM4 | reverse complement strand
CAGCAAATTCCTCTAACTCCTTTAATTAAATGAATTTTTTTCAAAAAGGATTTGACGACCTTTGGAGCCCTCTATACTATTCGTCGCACTTGTCGGGCACAGCCTAGCACTGGTTAAGAAGGTGAAGCGGAATCAAGGTTCTGCGACGCTGGAAAGCACTTAGTTTGTAGTCCTTTAAGAGTACAGATTAACAAGGCGCCCGTAGCTCAGCTGGATAGAGCATCCGCCTTCTAAGCGGATGGTCGCAGGTTCGAGTCCTGCCGGGTGCGCCATTAGGCAGCTTTGGCACAAGTAACGCGATATGGTGGGCGTAGCTCAGTTGGTAGAGCACGGGATTGTGACTCCCGTTGTCGTGGGTTCGATCCCCATCGTCCACCCCATATTTCGAAAGGCGCCAGATTTAACGGTCTGGCGCCTTTGCTTTAAAAGCTTCATCCGCGGATGTGGTGGAATTGGTAGACACACTGGATTTAGGTTCCAGCGCCGCGAGGCGTAAGAGTTCGAGTCTCTTCATCCGCACCAAATAAAGCTTCATCTGTGCCTAGGGCCTGATGCAGTTTCGACAAAGAAGTTGTTTGGCTTTTTTGTTACGCAATATGGTGGGCGTAGCTCAGTTGGTAGAGCACGGGATTGTGACTCCCGTTGTCGTGGGTTCGATCCCCATCGTCCACCCCATATTTCGAAAGGCGCCAGATTTAACAGTCTGGCGCCTTTTTTGTTTTAGCGGTTTCGAAATCCGGCCATGGCCGATTTCGAAGCGCAGGGCAGGGCACTTCATCGCTTTCAAAGGATCGGATGACGCTGAACTGCTCGTCGTTCCGGTTTTGCCGGAACGTCTGTCGGGGCGGATTTGATAGTTGCTTCTATATATAGAAGCGTTGCTGCAGAGCCCTGACGTGATCGCTTGTATTCGCCAGTGGAGTGCACGGCATTCGTGCGGCGCTCCCTATAAATTGCCTGCTGTTTTTTTACCCGTTTCCAGTAGGGTGACTTCTTGAGTTTGACCCACTAGAATGCATGCCCTTGATTCTGGGGTCGGAAACGGCCGGCTAACGTCTGTGCAACGAGGAATATCCATGCAAGTTTCTGTTGAAAATACTACTGCTCTCGAGCGCCGCATGAGCGTCACCGTGCCGGCAGAGCGCATCGAGACTCAGGTCAACAAGCGTCTGCAGCAGACTGCCCAAAAGGCCAAAATTGCTGGCTTCCGTCCAGGCAAAGTGCCAATGAGCGAAATCAAGCGCCGTTTCGGTGCTGATGCGCGTCAGGAAGCGGTAGGCGACGTCATCCAGTCTTCCTTCTACGAAGCTGTGGTCGAGCAGAAGCTCAACCCTGCCGGTTCGCCTTCGATCGAGCCAAAGTCGCTCGAAGCGGGCAAGGATCTGGAATACGTTGCTGTATTCGAAGTCTTCCCTGAGTTCACCGTTGCTGGCTTCGAAGGCATCACCGTTGAGCGTCTGAGCGCTGAAGTGGCTGACGCTGACCTGGACAAGATGCTCGACATCCTGCGCAAGCAGAACACCCGTTTCGAAGTGGCCGACCGTGCTGCCCAGAACGAAGACCAGCTGAACATCGATTTCGTTGGCAAGGTTGACGGCGAAGTGTTCGCTGGCGGCTCCGCCAAGGGCACTCAGCTGGTACTGGGTTCCGGCCGTATGATCCCGGGCTTCGAAGATGGCCTGGTTGGCGCTAAGGCTGGCGAAGAGCGCGTTCTGAACCTGACCTTCCCTGAGGACTATCAGAACCTGGACCTGGCTGGCAAAACCGCCGAGTTCACCGTGACCGTCAACACTGTGTCCGAGCCTAAGCTGCCTGAGCTGAACGAAGAGTTCTTCGCTCAATTCGGCATCAAGGAAAGCGGCATCGACGGTTTCCGCACCGAGGTTCGCAAGAACATGGAGCGTGAACTGCGTCAGGCGATCAAATCCAAGGTCAAGAATCAGGTAATGGACGGTCTGCTGGCCACCAACCCGATCGAAGTGCCAAAGGCTCTGCTGTCCAACGAAGTTGACCGTCTGCGCGTGCAGGCTGTTCAGCAGTTCGGCGGCAACATCAAGCCAGACCAACTGCCGGCCGAGTTGTTCGAAGAGCAAGCCAAGCGCCGCGTCGTGCTGGGCCTGATCGTTGCTGAAGTGGTCAAGCAGTTCGACCTGAAGCCTGACGAAGCTCGCGTTCGCGAAATGATTCAGGAAATGGCTTCCGCTTACCAGGAGCCTGAGCAGGTCGTGTCGTGGTACTACAAAAACGAGCAGCAACTGAACGAAGTGCGTTCGGTTGTGCTGGAAGAACAAGTTGTGGATACTGTTCTGCAGAAAGCTAGTGTGACCGACAAATCGGTCTCCTACGAAGAAGCAGTCAAGCCGGTAGAAGCTCCAGCAGCCGACTGATTGATTTTGCGTTAGAAGTGCACACCATAAGCCAGCTCTCGAGCTGGCTTATGCGTATTCAAGACATAACTATTTGGGAGCGACTGCAGAGCATGTTCCGTAATTCTTATATTCAGCAGAACTCTGATATCCAGGCCGCCGGCGGCCTGGTCCCGATGGTTGTCGAGCAGTCCGCTCGTGGCGAACGCGCCTACGACATCTACTCGCGCCTGCTCAAGGAGCGAGTGATCTTTCTGGTGGGCCCGGTAGAGGACTACATGGCCAACCTGATCTGTGCGCAACTGCTGTTCCTTGAAGCGGAAAACCCGGACAAGGACATCCATCTGTACATCAACTCGCCGGGCGGTTCGGTGACTGCCGGCATGTCGATCTACGACACCATGCAGTTCATCAAGCCGAACGTATCGACCACCTGCATCGGTCAGGCCTGCAGCATGGGCGCATTCCTGCTCACCGCAGGTGCACCGGGCAAGCGTTTCTGCCTGCCGAACTCGCGCGTGATGATTCACCAGCCACTGGGCGGTTTCCAGGGCCAGGCGTCGGACATCGAAATCCACGCCAAGGAAATCCTCTTCATCCGCGAGCGTCTGAACATGCTGATGGCCAAGCACAGCGGCCGTACTCTGGAAGAAATCGAGCGCGATACCAATCGCGACAACTTCATGAGTGCCGAAGCTGCGAAGGAATACGGCCTGATCGACGAAGTGATCAACCAGCGTCCAGCTTAATATAAGCAGCGCAAAACAGGCCTGATCGGCACGTCCGATCAGCGGCGGGCTTGAAAAAGCCCGCAATAGCCTTCATCTTGTGTTGCAAGCCTATCGGATTTGGATCGAACGAATGACTGACACCCGCAACGGCGAGGACAACGGCAAGCTGCTCTATTGCTCCTTCTGTGGCAAAAGCCAGCATGAAGTGCGCAAATTGATTGCCGGCCCCTCGGTCTTTATCTGCGACGAGTGCGTCGACCTGTGCAATGACATCATCCGCGAGGAGGTGCAGGAAGCACAGGCCGAAAGCAGCGCGCATAAATTGCCTTCGCCTAAAGAAATCAGCGGCATCCTTGACCAGTACGTCATTGGTCAGGAGCGTGCGAAAAAGGTTTTGGCCGTAGCGGTGTACAACCACTACAAGCGCCTGAACCAGCGTGACAAAAAGGCTGACGACGTCGAACTCGGCAAGAGCAACATCCTGCTGATCGGCCCGACAGGCTCCGGTAAAACCCTGCTGGCCGAAACACTGGCCCGCTTGCTGAACGTTCCGTTCACCATCGCCGACGCAACCACCCTCACCGAGGCCGGTTACGTGGGTGAAGATGTCGAGAACATCATTCAGAAGCTGCTGCAGAAGTGCGATTACGACGTAGAGAAAGCCCAGATGGGCATTGTCTACATCGACGAAATCGACAAGATTTCCCGCAAGTCCGACAATCCGTCGATCACCCGTGATGTTTCCGGTGAAGGCGTGCAGCAGGCCTTGCTCAAGTTGATCGAAGGCACGGTCGCTTCGGTACCGCCGCAAGGTGGCCGCAAGCATCCGCAGCAGGAATTCCTGCAGGTCGACACCCGTAACATCCTGTTCATCTGCGGTGGTGCGTTCTCCGGCCTGGAAAAGGTCATTCAGAACCGTTCCACCAAAGGCGGCATTGGCTTCAACGCCGAAGTGCGCAGCAAGGAAGAGGGCAAGAAGGTTGGTGAATCCCTGCGTGAAGTCGAGCCTGACGATCTGGTCAAGTTCGGTCTGATCCCGGAATTCGTCGGTCGTCTGCCGGTCCTGGCGACACTGGACGAGCTCGACGAGGCTGCGCTGATGCAAATCCTCACAGAGCCGAAAAATGCTCTGACCAAACAGTATGCCAAGCTGTTCGAGATGGAAGGCGTGGATCTGGAATTCCGTTCCGACGCGCTGAAATCGGTCGCCAAGCGTGCTCTGGAACGTAGAACCGGTGCCCGTGGCCTGCGTTCGATTCTCGAAGGTGTATTGCTCGACACGATGTATGAGATCCCCTCGCAGTCCGAGGTGAGCAAAGTCGTGATCGATGAAAGCGTGATCGAAGGCAAGTCCAAGCCACTGTATATCTACGAAAACAGTGAGCCGACGGCCAAGGCAGCGCCGGACGCGTAAGTGTTCACAGCGCCGCAACAAAGAAGGGGCCTTCGGGCCTCTTTTTTTTTAAGTCGTTTTTTACCTCCGCTTTGCGCTTGTTTTTTTTCGAGGCAGCCCCCATCTTGGTTTCAAGCTTAATTCCATCTGATTACGGCCATACGGCCGCCGTAGAGGCGAAATCATGAAGACAACCATCGAATTGCCTCTCCTGCCATTGCGTGATGTCGTGGTTTATCCGCACATGGTTATCCCGCTGTTCGTGGGGCGCGAGAAATCCATCGAAGCCCTCGAGGCCGCGATGACGGGTGACAAGCAGATTCTGCTGCTGGCCCAGCGAAACCCGGCTGACGATGATCCCGGTGAAGACGCTCTCTATCGCGTAGGTACGATTGCCACGGTTCTGCAACTGCTGAAGCTGCCTGATGGCACCGTCAAGGTTCTGGTCGAAGGCGAGCAGCGTGGCACTGTCGAGCGCTTCAGCGAAGTCGATGGCCATTGCCGCGCCGAAGTGTCTCTGATCGAAGAAGTCGACGCCGCCGAGCGCGAGTCGGAAGTCTTCGTGCGCACGCTGCTTTCGCAGTTCGAACAATACGTTCAGCTGGGCAAGAAGGTTCCGGCTGAAGTCCTGTCGTCGCTCAACAGCATCGATGAGCCGGGTCGTCTGGTCGACACCATGGCCGCGCACATGGCGCTGAAAATCGAGCAGAAGCAGGAAATCCTCGAGATCATCGATCTGTCGGCCCGTGTCGAACACGTGCTGGCGCTGCTGGATGCCGAAATCGACCTGCTGCAGGTTGAAAAACGCATTCGCGGTCGCGTCAAAAAGCAAATGGAGCGCAGCCAGCGCGAGTACTACCTGAATGAGCAGATGAAGGCCATTCAGAAAGAACTCGGTGACGGCGACGAAGGCCACAACGAAATCGAAGAGCTGAAAAAGCGCATCGATGCTGCCGGCCTGCCGAAAGACGCGCTGGCCAAGGCGACTGCCGAGCTGAACAAGCTCAAGCAGATGTCGCCGATGTCGGCTGAGGCCACCGTGGTGCGTTCCTACATCGACTGGCTGGTGCAGGTGCCGTGGAAGGCGCAGAGCAAAGTACGCCTCGACCTGGCCCGTGCAGAAGACATTCTCGACGCCGATCACTACGGCCTCGAAGAGGTCAAGGAGCGCATCCTTGAATACCTCGCCGTGCAGAAGCGCGTGAAGAAAATCCGTGGCCCGGTGTTGTGCCTGGTCGGTCCTCCAGGCGTGGGTAAAACCTCGCTGGCGGAATCGATTGCCCATGCCACCAACCGTAAATTCGTACGTATGGCCTTGGGCGGCGTGCGTGACGAAGCGGAAATTCGTGGTCACCGCCGGACTTACATCGGTTCGATGCCGGGTAGATTGATTCAAAAGATGACAAAAGTGGGCGTACGCAACCCGCTGTTCCTGCTCGATGAAATCGACAAGATGGGCAGCGACATGCGTGGCGACCCGGCGTCGGCGTTGCTGGAAGTGCTCGATCCCGAGCAAAACCACAACTTCAACGATCACTATCTGGAAGTCGATTACGACCTGTCCGATGTGATGTTCCTGTGCACCTCGAACTCGATGAACATCCCGCCAGCGCTGCTGGACCGGATGGAAGTCATCCGTCTGCCGGGTTACACCGAAGACGAGAAGATCAACATCGCCGTGAAATACCTCTCGCCGAAACAGATCGCCGCTAACGGTTTGAAGAAGGGCGAGCTGGAGTTCGACGAGGAAGCCATCCGCGACATCATCCGTTATTACACCCGTGAAGCGGGCGTGCGGGGCCTTGAGCGACAGATCGCCAAGGTCTGCCGCAAGGCAGTGAAAGAGCATGCGCTGGAAAAACGCTTCTCGGTAAAAGTGACAGCTGACTTGCTCGAGCATTTCCTTGGTGTGCGCAAGTTCCGCTACGGCTTGGCCGAGCAACAGGATCAGGTGGGGCAGGTGACTGGCCTGGCGTGGACTCAGGTTGGCGGCGAGTTGCTGACCATCGAAGCCGCAGTGATTCCGGGTAAAGGGCAACTGATCAAGACCGGTTCGCTCGGTGATGTGATGGTCGAATCGATCACCGCCGCACAGACCGTTGTGCGCAGCCGGGCGAAAAGCCTGGGCATTCCGCTGGACTTCCACGAGAAGCGCGACACCCACATTCACATGCCGGAAGGTGCTACGCCGAAAGACGGCCCTAGCGCTGGCGTGGGCATGTGCACCGCGTTGGTCTCGGCATTGACCGGCATTCCGGTGCGCGCCGATGTCGCCATGACCGGTGAGATCACTCTGCGTGGGCAAGTGCTGGCAATTGGCGGTTTGAAAGAAAAACTGCTGGCGGCACATCGCGGCGGAATCAAGATTGTGATTATTCCGGAAGAAAACGTCCGCGATCTGAAGGAGATTCCTGACAATATCAAGCAGGATCTGCAGATCAAACCGGTTAAATGGATTGACGAGGTCCTGCAAATTGCGCTGCAATACGCGCCGGAGCCCTTGCCGGATGTGGCTCCGGAGATAGTTGCCAAGGACGAAAAACGCGAGTCTGATGCCAAGGAAAGAATTAGCACGCATTAATACGTTTTAGCCTGGGGGGCTTTCCTTGACAGCATTTTAGAGCCCTTGTTATAAAGCGGCTCTTAAGTGTCTGTAGGCCATTCAGCACTCGTTTTTGCTTTCACCAAAAAACTTAGAAACATCTCAAAATAGATATAAGGGGACTTAGAGTGAACAAGTCGGAACTGATTGATGCTATCGCTGCATCCGCTGATATCCCGAAAGCTGCTGCTGGCCGTGCGCTGGACGCTGTAATCGAATCCGTCACTGGCGCTCTGAAGGCTGGCGACTCCGTTGTTCTGGTTGGTTTCGGTACTTTCTCCGTGACTGACCGTCCGGCTCGTACCGGTCGCAACCCGCAAACCGGCAAGTCTCTGGAAATCCCGGCTGCCAAGAAGCCAGGTTTCAAAGCCGGTAAAGCGCTGAAAGAAGCTGTTAACTGAGTTTCCAGGTTTTTACCCATCCGTGTCGGGGTCAAGCCTGACTTGGCAGCGGAGCGGTAGAGCAGGTGGCTGAAAGAGCCACCTGTAACGCCGGGATCGAGGGTTCGAGCCCTGTCCGCTCCGCCAGTTACGAGAAGGCGCATCCTCGGATGCGCCTTTCTTCTATCCGGATTCTACCCACGCTCCACGGTTGCCTAAATTGAAGTTCAACCGTTTCTGGGGGACGCATGCTGCAGAATATCAGGGACAATTCACAAGGCTGGATTGCCAAGACCATTATCGGGGTCATCGTTGCACTGATGGCCCTGACCGGTTTCGATGCCATTTTCCAGGCCACGACTCACAAGAACGAGGCGGCCAAGGTCAACGGTGACGAAATCAGCCAGAACGAGCTGAGCCAGGCCGTTGATATGCAACGCCGTCAGCTGATGCAACAGCTGGGCAAGGACTTCGATGCTTCCTTGCTCGACGAAAAGATGCTGCGCGAATCGGCGCTCAAAGGCCTGATCGACCGCAAGTTGCTGCTGCAAGGCGCCGAACAGGCGAAGTTCTCATTTTCCGAAGCCGCGCTGGATCAAGTGATCCTGCAGACGCCTGAATTCCAGGTCGATGGCAAGTTCAGCTCGGAGCGTTTCGACCAGGTGATCCGTCAACTGGGCTACAGCCGCATGCAGTTCCGCCAGATGCTGGCTCAGGAAATGCTCATCGGCCAATTGCGCGCAGGCGTTGCCGGCAGCGGTTTCGTCACCGACGCCGAAGTGCTGGCATTCGCCCGTCTGGAAAAACAGACCCGTGATTTCGCCACTCTGAACGTCAAGGCCGACCCGGCTGCGGTCAAGCTGACCGATGACGAGGTCAAGGCTTACTACGACGAGCACGCCAAGGAATTCATGACGCCGGATCAGGTGATCATCGATTACGTCGAGCTGAAGAAGTCGTCGTTCTTCGATCAGGTCGCGGTCAAGGATGAAGATCTTGAGGCGGCGTATCAGAAAGAGATCGCCAACCTGGCGGAACAGCGTCGTGCCGCGCACATCCTTATCGAAGTGAACGACAAGACCACTGAAGCGCAGGCCAAGGCGAAGATCGACGAAGTCCAGGCGCGTCTGGCCAAGGGTGAGAAGTTCGAAGCGCTGGCCAAAGAGTTCTCGCAGGACCCGGGTTCCGCCAACAATGGTGGTGATCTCGGTTACGCCGGTCCTGGCGTTTACGATCCGGCCTTCGAAAAGGCTCTGTACTCGCTGTCGAAAGACCAGGTGTCCGAGCCGATTCGTACCGACTTCGGTTATCACCTGATCAAGCTGTTGGGCGTGGAAGCGCCTGAAGTGCCAACCCTGGCCAGCCTGAAAGACAAGCTGACCCGCGAGCTGAAAGCCGCTCAGGTCGAGCAGCGTTTTGTTGAGGCGACCAAGCAACTGGAAGACTCGGCGTTCGAAGCCTCTGACCTGGCGCAGCCAGCAGCGGATCTGAAACTGACCGTGCACACTTCCAAACCGTTCGGCCGTGAAGGTGGCGAAGGTGTTGCAGCCAACCGTGCCGTGGTCACTGCCGCGTTCAGCCCGGAAGTGATTGATGAAGGTGCCAACAGCACCGCCATCGAGCTGGACCCGGAAACCGTGATCGTGCTGCGTTCCAAGGAGCACCTGAAGCCTGCGCAACTGCCGCTGGAAAGTGTGAGCGCGGCGATCCGTACTCAACTGACCAAGGAGCACGCCAGTGCGGAGGCCAAGACCCGTGCCGAGAAGCTGATCGCTGATCTGCGCGACGGCAAGGCGCCGCTGGACAAGGCCATCGATGGCCAGAACTGGAAGATCACCGAAGCGGCCACCCGTGGTCAGGAAGGGGTTGATCCGGCTGTGCTGCAGGCACTGTTCCGTATGCCGAAGCCGGCTGCCAAGGACAAACCGACGTTCTCCAGCGTTACGTTGCCGGATGGCAGCCTGATGGTTGTGCGACTCAACGGTGTTAACGAAGCTGCCGCGCCTACTGATGAAGAGAAGGCGCAATATCGTCGCTTCCTGGCTTCCCGTGAAGGGCAGCAGGACTTTGCGGCGTATCGCAAGCAGTTGGAAGCTGAGGCGGAGATCGAGCGGTTCTGATCTTTTGACTGACGTTTGAAGGAGCCCCGGCCTGATGGTCGGGGCTTTTTTGTTTTTGGTGGCTTGGCGGCCTTTGGGCCGGCCATGCTCTGGGTGGTTTGGGTGAATATCCGTTGCTGCGGGGGTTGCTGATTACGGTTCCGCCCTTACGGCGGGTCACCTTTTCCAAACGCCGAAAAGGTAACCGAAAAGGCTTGCTCCTACGTTCGCACCTCGCAGGCTCGGGTTCCTTCGCTGCGGGATCGATCCGGGCGCAGCGGCTACGGTTTGCTTCGCTGCACCTCCTTCCGCTGTCTCTGGCTGCGCCAGACGGTCGCTACGCTCCCACACCCGGATCAATCCCTCCGCTCAGCCTTCCGACGTCGCCGGTGGATCAAAAGCAAGATCAGAAGCACTCGAGCTTGCGCTCATTGTGTAGGAGCTGCAGA
>NZ_WBRZ01000200.1:0-10023 GCF_008923895.1 Pseudomonas sp. GXM4 | reverse complement strand
TCCCGGGCTGCATTCCCACGCAGAGCGTGGGAACGATCGGCCCGCATTACTGCGGGCCTCTTGGTTTTCAGCGGTGGAGCAGGGCGGTTTAACCCGCCACCAGCACCCGAATCGCTTCCAGGCGCAGCGCCGCTTTGTCGAGCATCGCCAGACCCTGCTCACGCTGAGTGCGCAACGCCTCCAGTTCGCTGTCGCGCACGGTCGGGTTGACCGCTTGCAACGCGGTCAGGCGCGCCAGTTCTTCGTCGGTGTCGGCGGCCAGACGACGGCGCGCTTCGGCCACACGCTCGGCGTGACGCGGGGCGATCTTTTCTTCGCCGGCATTGATCCGAGGCGTCAGCTGATCGCGCTGGGCCTGGATGAACTTGTTGGCGCTGGCCCGTGGCACGCTTTCCAGCTGATCGTTGAGGGTTTCGAACGACACCCGTGGCGACAGGTCATTACCATTGGCATCGAGCAGGCAACGCAGCGCCGCCGGTGGCAGGTAGCGACCCAGTTGCAGCGAGCGCGGTGCGACCACTTCGCTGACGTACAGCAATTCGAGCAACACGGTGCCCGGCTTCAACGCCTTGTTCTTGATCAGCGCGACGGCGGTGTTGCCCATCGAACCGGACAGCACCAGGTCCATGCCGCCCTGCACCATAGGGTGTTCCCAGGTGATGAACTGCATGTCTTCGCGCGACAGCGCCTGATTGCGGTCGTAGGTGATGGTCACGCCTTCGTCGTCGCCCAGCGGGAAACTGGCGTCGAGCATCTTCTCGCTCGGCTTGAGGATCAGGGCGTTTTCCGAATGGTCTTCGCTGTCGATGCCGAACGCGTCGAACAGGGTTTCCATGTAGATCGGCAGGGCGAACTGGTCGTCCTGCTCGAGGATCGCTTCTACCAGCGCTTCACCTTCGCCGGCACCGCCGGAGTTCAGCTCCAGCAGACGGTCGCGGCCAGTGTGCAGCTCGGCTTCGAGACGTTCACGCTCGGCGCGTGCTTCGTCGATCAGCGCTTGCCACTCGCCGTCATCGGCTTCTTCGAGCAGCGGCAGCAGGCGTGGGCCGAACTGATGCTGCAAGGCGTTGCCGGTCGGGCAGGTGTTGAGGAAGGCGTTGAGCGCCTCGTGGTACCACTGGAACAGGCGCTCTTGCGGGCTGGTTTCCAGGTACGGCACGTGCAGTTCGATGATGTGCTTCTGGCCGATCCGGTCGAGACGGCCGATGCGCTGCTCGAGCAGGTCCGGGTGCGACGGCAGATCGAACAGCACCAGATGATGAGCGAACTGGAAGTTGCGACCCTCACTGCCGATTTCCGAGCAGATCAGCACCTGCGCGCCGAATTCTTCGTCGGCGAAGTAGGCGGCGGCGCGGTCACGCTCGAGGATGTTCATGCCTTCGTGGAACACCGTGGCCGGGATGCCGGAACGCACGCGCAACGCGTCTTCCAGGTCCATCGCGGTTTCGGCGTGGGCGCAGATCACCAGCACCTTGGTGCGCTTGAGCATTTTCAGCTGATCGATCAGCCACTCGACGCGCGGATCGAATTTCCACCAGCGCTCTTCTTCACTGGCTTCCGGCTGGGCCTGGAAGCTGACTTCCGGGTACAGCTCGGCGTGTTCGCCCAGCGGCAATTCGAGGTATTCGTCGGGGCACGGCAGCGGATACGGATGCAGTTTGCGCTCCGGGAAACCCTGCACGGCGGCGCGGGTGTTGCGGAACAGCACGCGGCCGGTGCCGTGGCGATCGAGCAGCTCACGCACGAGGCGGGCGCTGGCTTCAGTATCGCCATCGTTGACGGCGGTGAGCAGGGCTTCGCCTTCGTTGCCGAGGAAACCGTGAATGGTCTTGTGCGCCTCGGCGGAGAGACGGCCCTTGTCGAGCAGTTCCTGCACCGCTTCGGCGACCGGGCGATAGTTATCGCTCTCGGCGCGGAACGCGGCCAGGTCGTGGAAACGGTTCGGGTCGAGCAGGCGCAGACGGGCGAAGTGGCTGTCCTGACCGAGTTGTTCCGGGGTGGCGGTGAGCAGCAGCACGCCGGGGATGACTTCGGCCAGTTGCTCGACCAGCGAATACTCCGCGCTGGCCTTGTCTTCATGCCAGACCAGGTGGTGCGCTTCGTCGACCACCATCAGGTCCCAACCGGCAGCGAACAAGGCGTCCTGTGCCTTCTCGTCGTCGACCAGCCACTCCAGCGCGACCAGCGCCAGTTGCGTGTCTTCGAACGGGTTGGTGGCATCGCTTTCGATAAAGCGTTCTTCGTCGAACAGCGCGACCTGCAGATTGAAGCGGCGGCGCATCTCCACCAGCCACTGATGCTGGAGGTTTTCCGGGACCAGAATCAGCACGCGGTTGGCGCGGCCCGAGAGCAGTTGGCGATGGATGACCAGACCGGCTTCGATGGTTTTACCCAGACCTACTTCGTCCGCCAGCAATACGCGCGGGGCGATACGGTCGGCGACTTCGCGGGCGATGTGCAACTGGTGCGCGATCGGTTGCGCGCGCACGCCACCCAGGCCCCACAGCGAGGACTGCAACTGGCGGCTGGTGTGTTCAAGGGTGTTGTAGCGCAGGGAGAACCACGGCAGCGGGTCGATCTGTCCGGCGAACAGGCGGTCGCTGGCCAGACGGAACTGAATGAAGTTCGACAGCTGGGTTTCCGGCAGGGTGACGACTTCGTTCTGCCCGTTGAGGCCGTGATAGACCATCAGCCCGTCGACGTCGTCGACCTGCTGCACGGTCATCTTCCAGCCTTCGAAATGGGTGATGGAGTCGCCGGGCGAGAACCGCACGCGGGTCAGGGGCGCATTCCGTAGCGCGTACTGGCGGGTTTCGCCAGTGGCCGGGTAAAGCACGGTCAGCAAGCGGCCGTCCTGTGCCAGAACGGTGCCTAAACCAAGCTCTGCTTCGCTGTCACTGATCCAGCGTTGCCCCGGTTGATACTGCTGCGCCATGCTGCCTGACTCCCACCTTGAAAAAGCGGGCTATCTTAACGGAATGCGGGCTTCAGGCCAAAGAAATACTGGGGTAGGAGCTGCCGCAGGCTGCGATCTTTTGATCTGTGGGAACACTTCGGTTTTGCGTTGTCCCATAAGAGATCGCAGCCTTCGGCAGCTCCAACAGGTGCCAAGCGCATCACAAGTTTGCGACAGGCGGCTCAAGGCGCCTGCGCCCCAGCCGATAGCCTGCAGACAGGAGACCTTTATATGTTGCCACCGATGCTCCCCTTGAGCGCCGTGCCGATCACTTCCCAGCAGGATCCGATCCGCCAGCGGCCGGACATCCCGCCAGTGGTGCCGGTGCAGGAAAGCTCCAATGAAAGCACGATCGATCTGCAGAAGCGTGATCCGGAAGAGGATCGTCTGCTGGCGCGCGAAGAACAGCGTCGTCAACAGGAACGTGACCGCCGACGCCGCGAGGCGGATGAAGATCCTGAAGAGCATCTGGCCGTGCCGGGTACCGAGTTGAACGCCGACAACACCGTGCCGGTGGTGCCGTTGATAGACGATCAGCCGCGTCAGGGGCTGTGGGTCGATATCGAGATTTGAGCAGTGACTGGTCAGCGCCTGCGCCAAGCGGCATGATTGGCGCAATCCTGCCGGTGACGGCAGCTGTGATCTCTTCTGCGATGTGCCGGACGCCATGAGCCAAGACGACAAACTGATCGACCTCAGCACTGAACGCGCCAAGCGTGTGCATGACCTCAACGAGAAGCGCCTGAACGAAGTGCGCCAGGCTTTCGAGCAGGCGATGCCGTTGGGAAAAGCCAAGAAAAAGTCGAAGAACAAGCCGAAAAAGCGTTGATCTCCCGCTGCATTGGTTGATGCAGATCAGTTATTTCCCCTCCTTTATTTCCCTTCGTTGCGGATATTGATCCTGGTCAATATGTGCGCCTGTGTGTTTGTTAATTTGAATCCATCGCAGCAAAGCAAAGCAGGGCCGGGAGGTCAGTCATGTTTTTCGATAACGTGGTGTTTGCCGGGGTTCTCACGGTGGGGCTCATGGTGCTGTTTTTTGCAGGGTTTGGATTTTTTATCTGGAAGGATGCGCATAAGCGGCGCAAGTGAGTTCTTCTGGATTGATGGGCACGCAAGGCATTTTGGGGCGACTTCGGTTGCCCCTTTTTTTTGTGCCTTGGCGGCCTTGGCGGCCTTTGGGCCGACCAGGCTGTTGGGGTTTTGGGTGAATATCCGTTGCTTCGGGTGTGGCTGCTGGCGGTTTCGCCCTTACGGCGAGTCACTTTTTCAGACGCCAAAAAGTAACCAAAACGCTAGCTCCTGCGTTCGGCCCTCGCAGGCTCGGGTCCCTTCGCTCCGGGACTGATCCGGGCGCAGCGGCTCCGGTTTGCTTCGCTGCACCTCCTTCCGCTGTGTCTGGCTGCGCCAGACTGTCGCTGCGCTCCCACGCCTGGATCAATCCCTCCACTCAGCCTTCCGACGTCGCCGGTGGATCAAGATCAAGAGCAGGCGAGCTGACACTCGGCCTATTGAGTGGTGAAAAGCGTGGGTGTTCGGCTTTTGATTTGCATTGTTGCTGCCCCTCACCCCAGCCCTCTCCCGAGGGAGAGGGGGGCCGATTTGTGTGGTGTTCAAAACCTGCATCGACTCGGTATCTCAGGTCGGCGTACTTCGATTAAACACCTCGGTCAGTTCCCTCTCCCTCCGGGAGAGGGCTAGGGTGAGGGGCTCTTGATCTGGCTTTTGCTTTGGCTTTTGATCTTTTGCCCCTTCGGCAGACTTCTTACCCCCAATAACAAAAAAGGCGTGATCCTCACGAATCACGCCTTTTCCAATCAACAGCTAACGATCAACTACCCAAAGCCTTCGAAGCCAACCAGAACAACCCGGCCGACAGCGCCACGGTCGCCGGCAGGGTCAACACCCAGGCCAGCAGAATAGTCTTGACCGTGCCACCCTGCAGGCCGCTTTTATTGGCAACCATGGTCCCGGCCACACCCGAAGACAACACATGAGTGGTCGACACTGGCAGGCTGAAGATGTTGGCCATGCCGATCAAACTGGCGGTGGTGATCTGCGCCGACATGCCCTGGGAATAGGTCATGCCCTGCTTGCCGATCTTCTCGCCAATGGTCAGCACCACACGCTTCCAGCCGACCATGGTGCCCAGGCCCAGTGCCAGGGCGACCGCCAGAATCACCCAGAACGGCGCGTATTCAGTGGTGGTGGTCAGGTCTTTGCGCAGCTTGTCGAGGTCAGCCTTTTCACGGGCATCGAGGCCTGGCAGCTTGCCGACTTTCTTCGCCGTGTCGTCCAGGCAGAGCAGGTAGCGACGCACTTCGATGCGGCTGTCCGACGACAGCGAATGGTAGTCCGCTACACCTTTAAGGGTATGCAGCAGGGCGGTGATGGTCGGTTCGGTCTGCTGCGGGTTGCAGCGGAATTTCTCCGGCAGGTCGCCTTCCACGCTCTTGCCCAGGGCCAGGAACTCACCCAGCGAATCGGCGTTGCGCTGGTAGAACTGGCTCAGGTGCAGGGTCGCGTCGCGGGTGCGTTCGATCTGGTAGGTGGTGCTGTTCAGATCGAGTACGAACTGCGCCGGGACGATACCGATCAGCACCAGCATGATCAGGCCGATGCCTTTCTGGCCGTCGTTGGAACCGTGCACGAAGCTCACGGCCATGGCCGAGATCACCAGGACCAGACGGTTCCAGAACGGCGGGTGCTTTTTGTCGTCGATCTTGCGACGCTGTTCCGGCGTCTTGTGCATCTTCGACAGCGGGCGCCACCATTTCAGGCCGATCAGCACCAGCGCGGCGATGAGGAAGCCGGCCATCGGCGAGAACACCAGCGAGGCGCCGATGTCGATCGCTTTCTGCCAGTTCACGCCATCTCTCAACGGAATGTCGTTGATCAGCGCGTTGGCCAAGCCGACACCGAGGATCGAGCCGATCAGGGTGTGCGAGCTGGAAGCCGGGATACCGAAGTACCAGGTGCCCAAATTCCAGGCGATTGCCGCGGCGAGCAACGAGAACACCATCGCCAGGCCATGGCCGGTGTTCACATTGATCAGCAGTTCAACCGGCAGCAAGTGGACGATGGCATACGCCACGCCAACGCCGCCCAGCAGCACGCCGAGGAAATTGAACACACCGGAAAAGAACACCGCCAGGTGTGGCGGCATGGCTTTGGTGTAGATAACAGTGGCTACCGCGTTAGCGGTGTCATGAAATCCATTGATGAACTCGAAGGCGAGGACAAACGTCAGGGCGAGCAAGAGGCTCACAAGCACCCAAGCATCCAGTCCGCTGAATAAATCGATCATGAAGGTTTTCTGACCCGGTCGTAAGGGGGCGCGATTATGCCAGAAAAGACAGGAAATCGATGCCCCGTCTGCTCACTGGTCACACCCTTCTTCGATTTAATTTGTTGCAGGGCGTGAAAACCAAGCAGCACGCAGGGTTTTTCAACTACTTGATTTTATTGGATAAACTATATTTTCGAGGCGTTTTTTCAGACATCGCAAAGGCTCAAACGCTTGTCTGAAATATCTCTGAAACCTGTGGGACGCTCGTTCATAAGACGCAGAACAGCGATGCAGCCGCTGCCCGCGGTTAACGGGCGCGCGAGGTGTCGTCTTCCACCGCGCTGTGGCTCAGGCGGACGCCGACTTTCGAATGCTCAACCGCCGTGGCTCATGGCTCTTCGGCTTTGAGTTCCTTTTCGATCTTTTCGATTTCCTGCTTGAACACCTGATCCTGAACAGTAGGGCGCTTGCGCCATGCCTTGCGTTCCGGTTCCGGCTGAGCGGCGTAGGTGGTGACTTCCCCGCCGTAAACTTCCTTGTAACGTTGTTCCTGGCGCTCTAGTTCCGCGCGCAGTTCGTCTTTTGTCACGGTGCTACCTGTATGAGTTGAATTGAATATCCGGTGAAACACACTGCAACGAGTCAATTGCGCGCCCCCGCCAGTCATCCACAGCCCGATCGGGCGCGGAGACATTGCAGAGGCGATCAAGACTTCCGTGTTACAGGCGGCTACGGCACCAGATAAAAACTGACGCAGCATCAGTTTCCTGTTTCAGCGAGCGCTGGCGTTGCATGTGTGATGGGCGCCGGGCGCTGGCCGGAGCTGAGACGAAGGACCTCGTTTCAGCAAGTCGCGGGCTTTTGATTAAAGCGCCGCGACTAGGGTGCATTATAGCGGCCGATTCGGGAATGACTATCTTTGCCAAGTTAAAAACGGTTCTGAATGTGTGAGGGTTTTGTTACCGGCAACTTTTACCGCTAGTTAAGTGTAAAGACCGCGTTATAGAACAGGCGTTCTGTTTTTGGCGCCATTAACTGGAACAACTAAGTTGCGAGCAGAATCGCTAAAGCTGCCTCTAGCATGAAGAGGAGGGCGGGGCACTGGATTGCGATTATCGGTCGGCGGTTCGATAATCGCCCAATGTTGGCGCCCCGGTGCTTGTGCATCGCGCGGCGAGCCGTTTGACTAGGCATCGATGCGTGCCGGACAAGGACAAGAAATGAACGATCAAATGCGCAACTCCTTCACGTCGGTGGCGCCGCCCATCGTCGCCTCGCCGGCCAAGCGCATTCAGGCGCTGACCGGTGATCCTGATTTCATGACTTCCCTGGCCCGCGGTCTGGCGGTGGTGCAAGCGTTTCAGGAACGCAAACGCCACCTGACCATCGCGCAGATAAGTCATCGCACGGAAATCCCCCGCGCCGCCGTGCGCCGTTGCCTGCATACGTTGATCAAGCTCGGCTACGCCACCACCGACGGGCGCACCTATTCGCTGCTGCCGAAAGTGCTGACCCTCGGCCACGCCTATCTGTCCTCGACACCGCTGGCCGTCTCCGCCCAACCGTATCTCGACCGAATGAGCGAGCAACTGCACGAAGCCTGCAACATGGCGACGCTGGAGGGCGATGACATTCTCTATATCGCGCGTTCGGCGACCACTCAGCGATTGATCTCGGTCGACCTTTCCGTCGGAGGACGGCTGCCGGCGTATTGCACGTCGATGGGGCGCATTCTGTTGGCCGCGCTGGACGACACCTCCCTGGGCGAATACCTCGACCACGCCGAACTGGTGGCCAAGACCAGCCGCACCATTCATACCCCCGACGCGTTGCTCGAATGTTTGCAGCAGGTGCGTCAACAGGGTTGGTGCATTGTCGATCAGGAACTGGAACAGGGGCTGCGCTCGATCGCTGTGCCGGTGTACGACGCCTCCGGGCAAGTGGTCGCGGCGCTGAATGTCAGCACCCACGCCGGGCGGGTCAGTCGCGCCGAGCTGGAGCAGCGCTTCTTGCCCGGCCTGCTCAGCGCCAGTCGCGACCTCAGTGCGCAGTTGTTCGCCTGAGGAAGCTGTTCGATAAACGCACAGTGTTGCGTTTATCGAATTGACGCTAAAACCCTCGGATCATTAATGTCGCGGCAGCGTCATCCGGCGCTGATGTGAATGAGCTCGCCGGACTGTCGACCCCATAATAATGACAAGAGGCAACTCACCATGCGCTCGCTCCCCGACTGTCTGTATCCCACCCGTTGTTGCCGGGTTCACCGCAACGCCTGATTACAACCTTCTATTCTCGTGACCGTGCCTTCCTTTGGCCGGCCGCCGTTCGACTGCGTTTTTTGCGTGGAATAAAAATAATGAACCAGCCTCAGTCCGCTGTGGGTAACTGCCTCGATGTGCAGACCTTCATCAACGCCCAACCGATCTCGCGCTATCAGTGGCGGGTGGTGATCCTGTGTTTCCTGATCGTATTTCTCGACGGCCTCGACACCGCCGCCATGGGCTTCATCGCCCCGGCGCTGTCGCAAGACTGGGGCATTGATCGCGCCAGCCTAGGCCCGGTGATGAGTGCTGCGCTGATCGGCATGGTCTTCGGCGCGCTCGGATCCGGCCCTTTGGCTGACCGCTTCGGGCGCAAAGTCGTACTCGTCGGCGCGGTGATTCTGTTCGGTGGCTTCAGCCTGGCCTCGGCCTACAGCACCAACGTCGAACAGCTGCTGGTGTTGCGCTTCCTCACCGGCCTCGGTCTCGGCGCGGGCATGCCCAACGCCACGACGCTGCTGTCGGAATACACACCCGAGCGCAAGAAGTCGCTGCTGGTGACCAGCATGTTCTGCGGTTTCAACCTCGGCATGGCCGGCGGCGGTTTCATCTCGGCAAAACTGATCCCGGCATTCGGCTGGCACGCGCTGCTGATGATCGGTGGCATCCTGCCGCTGATCCTCGCGGTGGTATTGGTGTTCTGGCTGCCGGAATCGGCGCGCTACCTGGTGGTGCGCAACCGTGGCACCGACAAAGTACGCAAGACCCTCGCGCCGATCGACCCGGTTACCGTCGCCCAGGCTGCGAGCTTCAGCGTGCCGGAGCAGAAAACCGTCAAGGCGCGCAACGTCTTTGCGGTGATTTTCTCCGGTACATACAGCACCGGCACGCTGCTGTTGTGGCTGACTTATTTCATGGGCCTGGTGATTGTGTACCTGCTGACCAGTTGGCTGCCGACGCTGATGCGCGACAGCGGCGCGAGTATGGAACAGGCCGCGTTCATCGGTGCGTTGTTCCAGTTTGGCGGCGTGTTGAGCGCGGTCGGGGTGGGCTGGGCGATGGACCGCTTCAATCCGCACAAGGTCATCGGCATTTTCTACCTGCTGGCCGGGGTGTTTGCCTACGCGGTAGGGCAGAGTCTGGGCAACATCACCTTGTTGGCGACGCTGGTGCTGGTGGCGGGCATGTGCGTCAACGGCGCGCAATCGGCGATGCCGTCATTGGCGGCACGCTTCTACCCGACTCAAGGCCGCGCGACCGGTGTGTCGTGGATGCTCGGCATCGGCCGCTTCGGCGCGATTCTTGGCGCGTGGATGGGCGCGACCTTGCTCGGCCTGGGCTGGAATTTCGAGCAAGTGCTGACCGCACTGGTGATCCCGGCGGGGTTGGCGACGGCGGCGGTGCTGATCAAGGGCATGGTCAGTCATGCGGATGCGACCTGAGGCAGACCCATGATCGTTCCCACGCTCCGCGTGGGAATGCCTCAACGGACGCTCTGCGTTCGGCTGTACAGGGAC
>NZ_WBRZ01000020.1:0-40395 GCF_008923895.1 Pseudomonas sp. GXM4 | reverse complement strand
AAGCAATCGATTCACAAGTCCAATGTGGGAGCGAGCCTGCTCGCGAAGGCGCCAGACCAGCCACATCATCTCTGCATGCCACCCCCGCGACCCCCTCACAACTTCGACACGTCCCCGGTCGCCTCGGCAATCGTCGCCAACGTTTCCTCCATGCTGGCGATGTCTTCTTGCAGCTTTTGAAACACCAGATCCAGCGACTCGGGGGCGTCCACGGTCTGATGGCCACGCAGCGACTCGACGCTAGCGCTCTCCACGTGCTGGAGAATGTCGACACTTTCTCGCAGTGCCAACAGCTGATCGAAGATCACGGCAATCTGCGCCTGGCTGCGGGTGCTCATTATTTCCACCCGAGCCTGGCAATGATTTCACGGCGATACGGCGTGTCGATCTGCGCCGGCACCTGTTCGATATAGTCGCGCGCTTGTTCGTGCGCCGCGCCGCTCAACCCGGCCAGATAAGAAACTGCGTCGTCGACATTCGGCACCAAACCTTCGATGTTCTTGAATCTGCCCGGCAGCGCAGTCCAGATCACCGCATCGAGTTGCCGAGGAATTGCCCATTCAGCAAGCACGCCCATCGCCGAGGGACCGAGGGTGAAGCTGCCGATGCCATCCTCCCTGCCCTCCGGCACGCCTTCTCGAATACGCAGGTGTTCGCGGGCCTGATCGAGATCAGTCACGTCCAGGACCGACCACAGCACTTTGCACGGCGGCGCGTTCGCGCTTATGGCTGTAGTCAACTCGCCAGTGTCACTGACGCGAACGAAGTCGATCGGTACCTGCGGCCCGTCGGCAAACCACTCGCTGGCCAGCGGCAAGCCGTCCGGTTTCCAGATCAGTGAGCCCCATCCCAGACATGCAATGACCATAAATCAGACCCTTCTGAAGAAACGATGAACACAGAAAAGAACAGCCTGCTCAGCCTTTGGTTTTTCGCGGGTCGGCTGCGCGGGGAAAGGTGCGTTCTTCCTGGATCGTCCCGTCTTCTTTATGGATTTTCAGCGAGGCGGTTTTGTCTTGGAGGTAGTCGCTGGCGATTTGGGTGATCTCGGCTTTGGTTGCAGCCGTTTTCGACGCACGCTGCGCGCCCTCTTTGACCAGTTCCCAGCGCTGCTGGTTTTTACTGATGTGGTAGTTATCCATTCCTTCACCTCTGATGTGAATGACGTGACCGTTAAAGGATTGACCTTGAGCGGTTCAGAGAGTTTGAAAGAATTGATCCCGACTCAATACGCGAACTCGTGCCCCAATTCGCTCTCCATCCACGCCAGAAAACGCCTGACCCGTGGGAAGCTGGAATGCGCTTTGGGGAATACCAGATGGTGCGCCGCCACCGCAGCACTCAGTGATTCAGGCGCGACTTCAACCAGCGTGCCCGCGGCCAGATACTTCTGCGCCAGCAATGTGCTTTCCAGAGCGAAACCCAAGCCGTGACTCGCGGCTTCCAGCGACATGTATGAACGATCGAAGCTCAATGCGTAAGGCCGCTCCGGACGCGCCAGGCCATGCTGGGCAAACCATTGCGGCCATTTGAGCAGGGTGGCTTCCGACAGAATCAGATCGCACTCCAGCAGATCCGCCGCGCCGCGCACCGGGCGTTGCGCGAGCAGTTTCGGTGAGGTCAGCACCGCGAACGTCTCATTCCTGACCGTGCGCACCTCATAGCTTGGCCAGTTCGGCAGACCGTGGCGGATATCGACGTCGATCTTGTCGCGACTGAAGTGCAGCGATTCATAGGAGCACGACAGGTTGATCTGAATGTCCGGATGACTGGCGCGAAACGCTTCCAGGCGCGGCATCAGCCAGAGCAGGCCGAAGCTTGGCGATGAGTGCAAGCGCAGGCAATCGAGGCTGACATCGCTGGCCGCACGCTCGGTGGCAACGGCGAGGCTGTGCAGAATCCCGGAGACTTCCTTGAGGTACTGCTCGCCGACCGGCGTCAGCGAGACGCCCCGAGCAGCGCGAACGAATAATTGCCGGCCGATCATCCCTTCCAGTTTCGCCAGTTGATGGCTGACTGCCGAGGGTGTCAGGTCCAGCACTTCTGCTGCCCTGGCGACGTTGCCGAAGCGCGCGGTTTGTTCGAAGGCCTGAATTGCTTTCAGCGGTGGCAGGATGATCGATGCCTCAGTGTCAGAGCGCATGGGGACTCCGTGGTGATTTCTTGTGATGTACGGACTGGTTTCATTCAAGCATTTGCGAAACGGCCTGACGAGTGCTGAATTTTTTTCAGCATTGAGTGACTTCCGCGTTATTGCTCACGCTCGCCCCGGAGGACAAGCTGAGTCATCGGTTACTTACACACCGACCCAATAAAAAAAATTCGAGGGAATCCTCCATGCTTCTTCAAGGCAAAGTCGCAATCATTACCGGTGCCGCATCTGCCCGTGGCATTGGCCGCGCTACCGCCAGCACATTTGCGCAACACGGCGCTCGCGTGGTCATCCTCGATCTGGATGCATCCGCAGCACGTGACGCCGCCGCAGCACTGGGCGAAGGTCATCTGGGCCTGGCGGCCAACGTGGCCGACGAAGCGCAGGTTCAGCAAGCCGTCGCCGCCATCATTGAGCACTTCGGGCGCATCGATATTCTCGTCAACAACGCCGGCATCACCCAGCCACTGAAGACTCTGGATATTCGCCCATCGGACTACGACAAGGTGCTGGACGTCAGCCTGCGCGGCACTTTGCTCATGTCCCAGGCGGTGATTCCGCTGATGCGCCAACAGTCTTCCGGCAGCATCGTCTGCATGTCGTCGGTGTCTGCCCAGCGCGGCGGCGGCATCTTCGGTGGCCCGCATTACAGCGCGGCCAAGGCCGGTGTGCTGGGGCTGGGCAAGGCCATGGCGCGGGAATTGGGGCCGGACAACATCCGCGTCAACTCCATCGCCCCGGGCCTGATTCACACCGACATCACCGGCGGCCTGATGCAGGACGAGCGCCGCCACGCCATCATCGAAGGCATTCCGCTCGGGCGCCTGGGTCAAGCGCAGGACGTCGCCAACGCCGCGCTGTTTCTGGCCAGCGACCTGTCCGCTTATCTGACCGGCATCACCCTCGATGTGAACGGCGGCATGCTGATTCACTGAGTAACTCTGGGCGGGCCTGCGTGGCCCGTGCGGTTCTGGATCGATGATGCAGCCGGGCCTGATGGCCTGGCGGTCAATAAAAACAAGAGATCAGACCATCATGACTACCCTGTCGCTCGAAGCGGTTTCGACCGTGCGTTCTTCTGCCTATCGCAAAACGGCATGGCGGCTGATGCCGTTCCTGATGCTGTGCTACCTGTGCGCCTATCTGGACCGGGTCAACGTCGGTTTCGCCAAACTGCAAATGATGAACGATCTGGCTCTCAGCGAAACGGTCTACGGACTGGGCGCGGGGGTGTTTTTCATCGGCTATTTCCTTTGCGAAGTGCCTAGCAACATCATCCTGCACAAGGTCGGCGCGCGAGTGTGGATTGCGCGGATCATGATCACCTGGGGCATCGTCTCGGCGCTGTTCGCCTTCGTCGAAACCGCCTGGCAGTTCTATGCCCTGCGCTTTCTGCTGGGGATCGCCGAAGCCGGTCTGGCGCCGGGCCTGCTGCTCTACCTGACCTACTGGTTTCCGTCCTATCGGCGGGCGCGCATGACCGTGTTGTGGTTTATCGCCATTCCGCTGTCAGGCATGGTCGGTGGCCCGCTGTCCGGTTGGATCATGAACCACTTTGCCGGCGTGCACGGCTGGGCCGGCTGGCAGTGGATGTTCGTTCTCGAGGCGGTGCCCACCGTGGTCGTCGGCCTGCTGGTGCTGAGTTATCTGAAGGACGGCGTGCATCAGGCGACCTGGCTCAATGACGAGGAAAAAGCGCTGATCACTCGCGAACTGGCCGAAGACGACCAGCAAAAGGTCACCCACGCCTCGATCGGCGAGTTCATCCGCGACCGGCGCTTGTGGCTGCTGGCGGCGATCTACTTCTGTGTGGTCATGGGCCAATATGCGATCACCTTCTGGCTGCCGACACTGGTGCGTAACGCAGGGGTTTCCGACCCGCTGCACATCGGTTTCCTGACCAGCCTGCCCTATCTGTGCGCCATCGCCGCCATGCTCCTGGTCGGCCGCAGTGGCGACAAACACCGCGAGCGCCGCTGGCACCTGATCGTGCCGATGATCGCCGGTGCGATCGGCTTGAGCCTGGCAGCGCTGATGGGCGGCAATCCGACCTTGTCGATCCTCAGCCTGTGCCTGGCCGCCTCCGGCATTCTCTCCGCCACCTCGTTGTTCTGGATGCTGCCCACCACGCTGCTTGGCGGGGTATCTGCGGCCGCCGGCATCGCGGCGGTCAACAGCTTCGCCAACCTCGCCGGGTTTTGCTCGCCCTATCTGATCGGCTGGATCACCACCCTGACCGGTTCCAGCGCCATCGGCATGTACCTGATTACCGGCGTGCTGTTCCTCGGCGCGAGCCTGGTTCTGCGTATTCCTGCCGCTTTGGTCAATCGTTGAGTCAACGGAGTTTCATCATGACGACTAATCTTGCACACGCTGCATCGCTGAGCCTGACCCAGCGCGCGCACAACATTCGCCGCCATGCACTGCGCATGGGCCAGGTTCAGGGCCAGGGCTATGTGGGCCAGGCGCTCGGCGCGGCTGACCTGCTGGCGGTGTCTTACTTTCATGCAATGAACCATCGCCCGACAGATCCCGAATGGGAGCAGCGCGATCGCTTCTATCTCTCCATCGGCCACTACGCCATCGCGCTGTACGCAGCGCTGATCGAAGCCGAGATCATTCCGCTCGACGAGCTGGAAACCTACGGTTCGGATGACAGCCGCCTGCCGATGTCGGGCATGGCCGCGTACACCCCGGGGATGGAAATCACCGGCGGCTCGCTGGGTCAGGGCCTGGGCATCGCGGTCGGTGCCTGCCTGGGCCTCAAGCGCAAAGGCTCGGCCTCGTTCGTCTACAACCTGCTGTCCGATGGCGAACTCAATGAAGGCTCGACCTGGGAAGCGGTGATGTCGGCTTCGCACTGGAAGCTCGACAACCTGATCGCCATCGTCGACGTCAACAACCAACAGGCCGACGGCCATTCCAGCGAGATTCTCTCGTTCGAACCCATCGTCGATCGCTGGCAAGCCTTTGGCTGGTTCACCCAGCGCGTCGACGGCAATGACCTCGACGCCCTGGTCGCTGCATTCGATGCCGCGCGCAATCACCCCGGCGGGCAACCGCGCGTGATCATCTGCGACACGAAAATGGGCAAAGGCGTGCCGTTTCTGGAGAACCGGGAAAAGACCCACTTCATTCGCGTCGAAGAGCACGAATGGGACCTGGCACTGAGCAACCTTGAAGAAGGAAAAGACCAATGAGCAACGCCGCCAATACTGCGCCTTCGACTGCTACTGGCGCGCCGGTGAAAAAGCGCCTGACCACCTCGGCGATGATTGCCTCGATTGCTTCCGAGGGCCAGGCGACTCGCTCGGCACCGTTCGGCCATGCGCTCGCAGCGCTGGCAGACCAGCGCGCGGACATCGTCGGTCTCTCTGCGGACCTGTCCAAGTACACCGACCTGCACATTTTCGCCAAGGCGCATCCGGAGCGTTTCTATCAAATGGGCATGGCCGAACAGTTGCTGATGAGCGCTGCGGCGGGCATGGCGCGTGAGGGTTTCGTGCCCTTCGCCACCACCTACGCGGTGTTCGCATCGCGCCGCGCTTACGACTTCATCTGCATGGCCATCGCCGAGGAAAACCTTAACGTCAAAATCGTCTGCGGTTTGCCCGGCCTCACCACGGGTTACGGGCCGAGCCACCAGGCCACCGATGATCTGGCTATTTTTCGCGCCATGCCCAATCTGATGATTGTCGACCCGTGCGATGCACTGGAAATCGAACAGGCCGTGCCGGCCATCGCCGCTCACCAAGGCCCGGTCTACATGCGTTTGCTGCGCGGCAATGTGCCGTTGGTGCTGGACGAGTACGGTTATAAATTCGAGATCGGCAAGGCCAAGACCCTGCGCACGGGCAACGACGTGCTGATCATCTCCACCGGGCTGATGACCATGCGCTCACTGGAAGCGGCCAAGCAATTGCAGGCCGACGGCATTGATGTGGCTGTGCTGCACGTGCCGACCATCAAGCCGCTGGATGAGCAAACCATTCTCGCCGAAGCGCGTAAATCCGGGCGTCTGGTGGTCACAGCCGAGAACAGCTCGATCATCGGCGGTTTGGGTGAGGCGGTTGCCGGGTTGTTGTTGCGCAATGGCGTGACGCCCACCTTCAGACAGATCGCGTTGCCCGACGCGTTCCTTGACGCCGGCGCCCTGCCGACGCTGCATGATCGCTACGGCATTTCGACGCCGGCCGTTTGCGCGCAGATCAAAGCCTGGCTGTAACTCCACCGTGAGCGGCGCCTCCATCCGAGGCGCTCGTTCATTCGCAACCAGGAGGCAGAACGTGAAAGCACATGAACTGCTGGATCCCGACTTCAAAAGCTTTTTAACCCCCGGCGCAGAAGCCTGGACGTTGTCATCGCTGCCCGCGATCAGGGAGCGTGTTCACGCGACATTCAAATCCCGAGAACAAGCGCGCGGTGAAAGCCTATGGATAAAGTCCCACGACGGTGAGGATTTGCGCCTGTGTCTTTACCGGCCCGCCGCCGCAGCAGCGGACGGTAATTTTGCGGTGATCCTGTACATCCACGGTGGAGGTTTCGTCCTCGGTTGCCCCGAAATGGCCGATGACTATCTGGCTGAGCTCGCCGAAGAACTTCAAGCGATCATCGTCGCCGTCGATTACCGTCTCGCGCCAGAGCACCCCTTTCCTATTCCCCTGGAAGATTGCTACACCGCCCTTGGCTGGGTTTTCGCCCACCGGCAAACGCTCAACATCGACGCCGACAAAGTAATCGTCATGGGCCACAGTGCCGGCGCCGGGCTGGCAGCAGCGCTGGCAATTGTGGCGCGGGATCGCGGCGAATATCCCATCGCCAGTCAGGTGCTGGTTTATCCGATGCTCGATCACCGTTCGGGCAGCGCAGCCTCGCCTCAGCAGAACAGCACGACCGGCGTGATTGGCTGGCCAGCGCAAGCCAACCAGTTCTGTTGGGAGTGCCTGCGCGCTGACCAAGCGCTGGATGATCTGCAAATCGGCTGGTTTTCGCCGGCCCTGCAAGACGATCTGCGTGACTTGCCACCGACGTTTCTGGCCGTCGGCGCGCTGGATCTGTTTCTGGAAGAGGACGTTGCATTTGCCCTGCGCCTGTCCCGCGCCGGGGTTGCCGTCGAACTGCATGTCTACCCTGGGGCGCCACATATGTTCGATCAGTGCCCCGGCAGCGTTAGCGATCAGTCTGCGCAGGATATCGTCCGATCACTTCGGCGATCGATAGCTAGCGCATTAACTGCTGAGGGATAGAAAGAACAGCTGAAACGGTACAACGGGATTTCTTATACAAAGCCTTCCTCCCCTTCTACGCTTTTTGATTAATACCTTCGCAGACAGGCAACTGCGGAGGGCAGCCTGCGCTTTGAGAATTTCAATATCGCTTAGCCATCACCCTCGGCGATTCCGCCCGGACCTTTTCCAGCACCCCTTTGGATAATGTCGAAAACGACACATTTTGTTGCACCCAAAAACCGCTTGGATCCAACGTCCCGACAAACGGTAACGACCTGAATAGAGCAGATTTTCAAATAGATAAACGTGGGCAAATGGCCCATCCATACGCTCGTCAAAAATCAGGCAGCCCCATCCGACACTCCCTATCTATGGTTTTAAAACCATCCGTGGACGTCCGCCCCACCCATTTACAGGGAGTAGTAATGGACAACATCGTCATTGCCGACAAAGCCAATTCTCAGCTCACTGCCCAGAACTGGGGCAATGTTCAGCTCAGTCAGCCTTCAGTTGTACAAATGCCGGTTAGGCCCGATCAATTGGCGTCGACCAGTCGCAGCGGTCAGGACTTGATCGTCAATCTGAAGTCTGGCGAGCAAATCAAAATCTCCAATTTCTTTGTCACCAGCCCTGACGGCGTGCCCAATGACATTGTCTTTCAGGGTGACGACGCGACGCTGTGGCAGGCGCGCTACAGCGCCGAGCCGTTCAATGGCTTTACCTTTGACGAAATCAATTCGCTGGACGAGCTGATCGCTGGCGTCGGAGTGGTGGATGGTGCGACGCCGGCCTGGGCGATTGCCGGGCTTGGCCTGTTGGGCGCGGGTGGTGCGGCAGCCGCTGCCGGCGGAAGTGGGGGCGGCGGAGGTGGTGGTGGCGGTGCAGACGCGACGCCTCCCGCGCCCGCGACCGGATTAACCTTGTCGGCCGATGGCCGGGTGCTGAGTGGTTTTGGCGAAGCTGGCAGTGTCGTTCAGGTACGCGATGCAGCCGGCAACCTTTTGGGTTCCGGTACCGTTGGCGCCGATGGCAGTTTCCAGGTCGACCTGGGTACGCCACAGAACAATGGCCAGCCGCTCGACGTCACGCTCACCGACCCTGCGGGCAACGTTTCGACACCGGGTACGGTCACTGCGCCGGATACCACCGCGCCCACCGCGCCAGGCAATCTCAGCGTGAGCGCCGATGGCACGCAACTCGGCGGCACCGGTGAAGTCGGCTCGACCATCCAGGTGCGCGCCGCCGATGGCAGCCTGCTCGGCAGCGCCGTGGTTGCAGCCGATGGCACCTTCAGCGTCGCCCTCAGCCCCGCGCAAACCGGCGGTCAGCCGCTGACAGTGAATGCCACCGATGCCGCAGGCAACACCTCGACCGGCGCAACGGTCAGCGCGCCGGAGATCGTCGAACCGACGACGCCAGGCAATCTTGGTTTGAGCAGCGACGGCAGCCAACTGACCGGCACCGCCCGGGCCGGCACCACGATCGAAGTCCGTGCCGCCAACGGCGAATTGCTCGGGCGCGCGGCGGTGGCCGCTGACGGTACTTTCCTGCTGACGCTGGTTCGCGCGCAGGCCAACGGTGAAACCTTCAGTGTCGTGGCAGTCAACAGCGCCGGTGCGCAATCGCCGACCGTGACCTTCAATGCACCGGACATCACCGGCCCCGCCGCTGCAACGGATCTGGCGGTGAGCAGCGATGGCCTCTCGGTCACCGGCCGTGGCGAACCCGGCAGCACAGTCAGCGTCACCAATGCGCAAGGCACGCTGCTGGGGACAGCTCTGGTCGCCGCCGATGGCTCGTTCACTGTGCAACTCAATGCCGCGCAAATCGATGGTGAGGCGCTGAGCGTGCTGGTCACCGACGCCGCCGGCAACCCTTCGCCAGCAGCGACCGTTATCGCTATCGATCTCGATGGCCTGACTCAACCGAGCGACATCGCGGTCAGCATCGATGGCACGCAGTTGAGTGGACGCGGCCAGGTCGGTTCGACCGTGACGGTGCGCGACGCCAACGGCAATGTGCTCGGTTCGGCCGTGGTGGCCGCGGACGGCACGTTCAGCCTGCAACTGAGCAGTCCGCAGAACAATGGCGAAACACTGCAGATCAGTGCCAGCGACGCCGCTGGCAACACTTCCGCACCACTGAACTACGTGACGCCTGACACCCAAGGGCCGACGGCCGTCTCCGATCTTGCGCTCGACGCTCAGGGGCAGACGCTCACCGGTAAGGGTGAGTTGGGTGCGTCAGTCACCGTGCGCGATCCGGCCGGCAATATCATCGGCACCGGCACGGTGGGTGCCGATGGCAATTTTACCGTTCCACTTTCCACACCACAGACCGATGCGCAACAGCTGCAAGTGATCCAGACCGACGCAGATGGCAATCCATCGGCGCCGGTCAACGTGATCGCACCCGATCTGACCACACCGGTAGCCGTGACCGATGTGAGCATTTCCGCCAATGGCGCCGTAGTCTCAGGCGCGGGTCAGATCGGCGCCACCGTTACTGTCACTGACACCAACGGGACCGTGCTGGGAACAGCTATCGTCGGCAGCAACGGCCGTTTCGAAGTCACCTTGTCCTCACCACAAACCAATGGCCAGAACCTCAGCGTCGTGCAGACCGATGGCTCGCCGTCGGGCTCGCCGGCAGTTCCAGTTGAAGCGCCGGATATCCAGGCCCCAACGGCTCCTTCGGATCTGACGCTGAATGCAGGTGGCACTGAACTGAGTGGCACCGGCGAACCCGGTGCCACGGTGTCAGTCAAGGATTCGGCCGGCAATGTGTTGGGCACCGCGATCGTCGACGGCAGCGGCGCCTTTACAGTGCCGCTGAACAGCCCGCAGATCGAAGGCCAGCAACTGCAAGTCAGCCAATCGGATGGCGTGAACGTTTCCCCCAGCACACCATTGACGGCGACGGACACCACCGCGCCGCTGGCGCCGGACAATGTCGTTCTCGCCAGTAACGGCGTGACCTTGACCGGCACTGGGCAAGCGGGCAGCACCGTAACCGTCAGCGCGCCCGACGGCACGGTGCTCGGCTCTACGGTGGTCGCCGGCGACGGCAGTTTCAGCGTCAACCTGAGCCCGGCTCAGCTCGACGGTCAGGTGCTGAACGTGATCCAGACCGATGCGAGCGCCCTGCCCTCGCCAGCCACGCCGGTCACCGCACCGGACATCACCGCCCCGCCTGCACCGACCGGGCTGGTCGTCGATCCTTCAGGGGCCACGGTGACCGGCACCACGCAGCCCAATAACACGGTGCAGGTGCTGGATGCCGGCGGCAACGTCATCGGCACCGCAACCGCTGACGGCACGGGCGCCTTCACGGTCGACCTCGATACGGCGCAGACCAATGGCGAAGCCTTGCAAGTCGTGGTGTCGGACGGCGCCAATGATTCGCTTCCCGGCAGCGTTGCCGCGCCGGACAGCACGCCGCCGGCGCCGGTCAGCGATCTCGCGCTCAACCCCGCCGGCACGCAAGTGTCGGGACTTGCCGAACCGGGCACCACGGTCACCGTCAGCATTGCCGGCGGTGGCGCTGTGCTGGGCACCGCGACGGCCGATGCGGATGGCCGCTTTGTCGTGACCCTCAGCCCACCGGCCGAGCCTGGCGGCAATCTGGAAGTCATCAGCACGGATGGCGGCGGCAATGATTCGCCCGTCGTGCCGCTGGCAGGACTGGACGGTAGCCAGGTCGCGACCCCGACCGATCTGGCCTTGAGTGCCGATGGTTTCACCCTGACTGGCGCCGGTACGCCCGGTTGCACCGTGACGGTGAACAGCAGCAGCGGCGCTGTGCTCGGCTCCGGGCTGATCAACAGCTTCGGCCGCTTCACCCTGTTGCTCAGCAGCAAACAGATCAACGCGCAAGTCCTCCAGGTGACGGCCACCAGTCCCGACGGTGACGTGTCGATTCCGGGCACGGTGACGGCGGTCGATGGCACGGCGCCGGACGCGGTGACCAATCTGGCGCTGAATACCAACGGCACGACACTCACTGGACGCGGAGAGGCCGGGGCGACGGTCACTGTCACCGACGCCACAGGTATCGTGCTCGGTACTGCGCTGGTGGCCAGCAACGGCACGTTCAGCCTGACGCTGACGCCGGCACAACTTAATGGCCAGGCGCTTACCGCGATCCAGAGCGATGCCGCCGGCAACCTGTCGCAACCCGCCGGCATCATCGCTACCGATCTGCAACCGCCAGCTGCCGCGACTGGCGTTACGATCAATGACGTCGGCACCGTGGTCAAAGGCCAGGGCGAAGCCGGCAGCACCGTGACCGTGCGCGATGCCGCCGGCAATGTTCTGGCCACCGGCGTGGTCGATCAGAGCGGCAACTTCCAGGTCACCCTGCCCAACGCGCAGAACACCGGCGAAACCCTGCAGGTCACTCTGACCGACGCCAACGGCAACGCCTCGATTTCCACTGGCGTGGTCACCGTCGACGGCACCCCGCCGGCCGCCGTGCAGAATCCGCTGATCAGCGCCGATGGCAGCACCCTCAGCGGCACGGGTGAGGCTGGCGCAACCGTCAATGTCACCACCGCCAACGGCACCTTGCTCGGCAGTGCCGTGGTTGGCGCGGACGGTTCGTTCAGCGTGACCCTGGCGCCAGCGCCGACCAACGGCGAGGCGTTGGCGATCAACCAGACCGACCCTGCTGGCAATGTCTCGCCGTCGACCAGCGTCAATGCGCCCGACATCAGCCCGCCGGCGGCACTGACCCAGGTTGCGGTGAATGCTGACGGTGTCACCGTCACCGGCCACGGCGAGCCGGGCGCCACGGTGTCTGTGCGCAGCGCCGATGGCACCCTGCTCGGCACCGCACAGGTCGGCAGTGGCGGCGCGTTCACTGTCACGCTGAACGCAGCACAACTGAATGCTGAGGTGCTGACCGTTACTCAGGAGGATCCGCCGGGCAATGTGTCGACGGCGGTTGAAGTCACCGCCGTGGATTTGACTGCGCCGGCGATTCCGAGCGCATTGACCCTCAACGCTGCCGGCGTGCAACTGTCGGGTAACGCCGAGGCCGGCACCACGGTGACCGTGCGTGACAGCCAGGGCAACCTCCTCGGCACCACCACGGCGGCCGCGAACGGCACCTTCCAACTCACTCTCAACAGCCCGCAGACCAACGGCCAGTCGCTGAACGTGACGGCCACCGATGCGGCAGGCAATCCGTCAGCCCCGGCAATCGTCAATGCGGTCGATAGCACGGCGCCGTTGTTGGCGAGCGATCTGGCGGTGAGCGCCAGTGGTGCCACCCTGACCGGCATTGGTGAGGTCGGCGCCAGCGTGGAAGTTCGCGATGCCGGAGGTGTTTTGCTGGGTACTGCGACCGTTGCCAGCAATGGCAATTTCAGCGTCACGTTGTCCCCGGCGGCGGTGGCTGGATCGAATCTTTCCGTGGTGCAGATCGATGCAGCCGGCAACACCGGACCGGCGGCGCCGGTGACCGCGCCGGGCAATCTGGCGGAAAGTGCACCGACCAACCTGGCCCTCAGCGTCGACGGTCTGACCTTGACCGGCTCGGCCACCGCCGGCAGCACCGTGAGCATTCGCAATGCCTCGGGCGTGTTGCTCGGCAGCGCGCTGGTGGCGGCCAATGGCACTTTCAGCGTCACCCTCAACGCCGCGCAACTCAACGGCGAACAGCTGTCTGCCGTGGCAACCTCGAGCACCGGTATCAATTCGTCACCGACCGACTACACCGCTGCCGATATCGCCGCGCCAACGCCGCTCAGCGAACTGAGTCTGGCACCGAACGGCACGGCCCTGACCGGGCGCGGTGAAGCCGGCGCCACCGTGACCGTGCTCGGCACCGGCGGAACGGTTCTCGGCAGCGCGGTGGTGGCGGCCAACGGCACCTTCAGCGTCACCCTCAGCCCGGCACAGACCTCTGGCCAGACTTTGAGCCTGAGCCAGGCCGACACCGCCGGCAACGAATCCAACAGCGTCAACCTGATCGCCCCGGACCTGCTCGCGCCCAATGCGCCGGCGGCGCTGGTGGCAAGTGCTGACGGCACCCTGCTATCGGGTACCGGTGAGGCCGGCACCACGGTCAACGTGTACAACGCCGCCGGAGCGCTGGTCGGCACCGGCACCGTGAGCATCGACGGCACGTTTGCGATTACCCTGACCACGCCGCAAGCCAATGGCCAGGCGCTGACCGTGTCGCTGACGGATGCGGCGGGCAACACCTCGGCAGCCACGCCGTTCACTTCGGTCGACAGCACACCGCCAGCGGCCGTTTCGCAACTGAGCATCGGCGGCGACGGCGCAAGCCTGACCGGGCGCGGCGAACCCGGCGCGCAGGTGCGCGTCATCGACAGCGACGGCGACGTGCTTGGCACCGCCGTGGTCAGCGCGACCGGTACCTTCACCCTGCCACTGAACCCGGCGTTGACCAACGCCGAAGTGATCACCGTGGTCCAGGCCGACGCAGCGGGCAACGACTCGCCGGCAGTGAACCTGACCACACCGGACTTCACCCCGCCTGATCCACTGGACAACGTCGACATCAACTCGTCCGGCGCGCTGGTCATCGGTACTGGCGAACCCGGCGCGACCGTGACCGTGCGCGATGCCAATGGCACCTTGCTCGGCACCAGCGTGGTACTCGGCGACGGCACCTTCAGCGTCACCCTCAATCCGCCGCAGATCAACGAACAGATCCTCAGCGTGCAGCAGGCTGATCCACCCGGCAACGTCAGCGCCCCGGTGACGGTCACCGCCCCGGATCTGACCCCGCCAGCGACGCCGGCCGATCTGCAACTGAATGCCGATGGCGGTCTTCTCACCGGTACCGGCGAAGTCGGCGCCACTGTCCGTGTGACGTCGGCCGATGGCACCGAACTGGGCACCGGCACCGTGGGTAGCGATGGTCGTTTCCAGATCACCGTGACCCCGGTGCAGACCAATGGCCAAGCGCTGTTCGTGGTGTTGGCGGATGCAGCCGGCAATGCCTCGCCTGCCGGCACCCTGACGGCGCCTGACAGCACGCCTCCTGCCGCACTGACCGATGTCGAGATCGACGCCAGCGGCAGCCTCATCACCGGCTCCGGTGCGGCTGGCTCGCAGGTAGTCGTCACCAACGCGGTGGGCACCATCGTCGGCACCGGCACCGTCGCGGCCGATGGCAGTTTCAGCGTCACCCTCGACCAGCCTCTGCTCAACGGTGAAGCCTTGTCGGTGATCCAGCGCGATGCCACGGGTAATCCTTCGCCGATCGTGCCCGTCACTGCGCCGGACATCACCCTGCCCGCTGCGCCCACCGACCTCGTTCTCACGCCTGATGGCCTGACACTGACCGGTACCGGTGAAGCCGGCGCCACGGTGCGTGTACTCAGCGCGACTGGCACTGTGTTGGGCTCGGCAACCGTGGCCGGCAATGGCTCGTTCAGCGTGACCCTCAACCCGCCGCAAGTGAACGGCGAACTGTTGAGCGTCAATCAGACTGATCCGGCTTCAAACATTTCACCCACAGCACCTTTGCAATCGGGCGACAGTACTGATCCACTGGAAGTGGCCGATCTCAACGTCAGCCAGGACGGCTTGACCGTCACCGGTACTGGCGAGCCCGGCGCAACCGTCACCGTGCTTGACGGCGCGGTGGTGCTCGGCACGGCGACGGTGGCCACAGACGGCAGTTTCAGCGTCACGTTGTCGGCTGCGCAACTCGATGGCCGCGCGCTTTCGGTCATACAGGCCGACGCACAAAACAACGAGTCCCAGCCCGTTCTGGTCGACGCGCCGGACAGCACTGCACCGATCGCACCAACGGTGACATCGCTGACCGGCGCCGGCACCTTGCTCGCCGGGACCGCCGAAGCCGGCAGCACCGTGACAGTGCTGTCCGCCACCGGCACCGTGCTCGGCACAGCGGTGGCATTGGGCGACGGCACCTATACAGTCACGCTGAATCCGGCTCAGGCCAATGGTCAGTTGTTGTCAGTGATCGCGACGGACGAGGCGCAAAACGCATCGCCAGAGCTGCTCTACCCGGCGGCAGATACCACGGCTCCGGATGCCGTCACCGGTCTGACCATCAGCGGCGATCTGAGCCAGCTCGCCGGTCGTGGCGAAGCCGGCGCGAGTGTCGAAGTAACCGATGCGCTAGGCAATATCGTCGGCACCGGCACAGTGGCCGCCAACGGCACGTTCCTGATCGATCTGGACCCCGGCATCACCGCCGGCCAGGTGCTGACAGTGAATCAAACAGACGTCGCGACTAACGTGTCCGCAGACGCCGACCTGACTGTTCCGGCAGTGCCAGCCCCGGCTGCGCCGGACAATCTTGTGCTGACAGCCGACGGCGTGACGCTGACCGGCACGGCGGCGATCGGCACCACCATCAATGTCTACGCGCCGGACAACAGCCTGATCGGCACCGGCGTCACTGGCCCGGATGGCACGTTCAGCGTGGTGCTGACGCCTGCGCAAACCAACGGCCAAAGCCTCGAAGTCACCGCCAACACTGCGTTGGGTGGCGCCTCGCTGCCGACTGAAATCACCGCAGGCGACACCTCGGCGCCGGCGCCACTCAGCGATCTGGCGGTCAATGCCAGCGGCACACTGGTCACCGGTCGCGGCGAAGTCGGCGCGTCGGTGACCATCACCGGCGCTGGCGGCGTGGTGTTGGGCAATGCGACGGTTGGCGCCAATGGCACCTTCAGCGCGCAGCTCAATACCCCGCAGGTCAACGGTCAGGTGCTCAATGCGACACAGACCGATGCGTCCAATAACACCTCATCCGGGCTTAACGTAACGGCGCCCGATATCACTCCCCCGGCCGCTCCGACGGCGCTGGTCCTTAGCGGTGCCGGTCTGGTCCTCGGCGGGCTCGGTGAAGCCGGCGCCACCGTTACCGTTCGCGGTGTCGGCGGCACGGTGCTGGGCACGGCGACGGTGGCGGGCAATGGCTCGTTCTCGGTGACCTTGTCCTCCGCCCAACTCAATGGCCAGCAACTGAGCGTCACGCAAAGCGATGCGGCGGGCAACGTTTCGCCGGTTACCAATCTCAGCGTCGCCGATACCACCGCGCCGGCGCCGCTGAGCAATGTCAGCCTGAACGGCACCGGGCTGGCGGTCAGCGGCACGGGTGAAGCCGGCGCGACCGTCAGCGTGACCAACGCAGCCGGTACCGTCCTCGGCACCGCCGTGGTCAATGCTGGGGGCACCTTCACCGTGCAACTGTCCAGCGCGCAACTGAACGGCCAACAGCTCAACGTCCAACAGGCCGACCCGACGGGCAATCTGTCGCAGGTCTTCAATCTGACGGCCCCTGACGTGCAGGCGCCGATTGCAGCCAGCGGTCTGACGCTCGCTGCCAACGGTCTGACTTTGAGCGGTACGGGCGAAGCCGGTGCAACGGTCAACGTCTACGGCCCGGGCGGCGCGCTGATTGGCACTACCACCGTGGGCAGTGGCGGCACGTTCAGCTTCAACCTGAACACCGCGCAACTCGACGGGCAGCTGTTGACCGTGCGTCTGGTCGACCCGGCCGGCAATCTGTCGCCCAACGCCAGCCTGACAGCGCCGGACATTACCGCGCCCGGCGCGCCGACCGGCGTCAGCGTCAATGGCAGCGGCACCGTGCTCACTGGCGTCGGTGTGCCCGGTTCGACCATCAGCGTACGCGGCGTCGGCGGTGTGGTGCTCGGCACCGCGACCGTTGCCGCCAACGGCAGCTTTTCGGTAGTACTGGCATCGGCGCAGATCAACAGCCAGGTGCTCAGCGTCACCCAGGCCGATCCGAGCGGCAACGTATCGGCTGCGGCGAACGCGACGGCGCCAGACCTGACGCCTCCAGCGGCGGCCACCGCGCTGCTGGTCGGCGCCGACGGCCTGACCGTCACCGGTACCGGCGAAGCCGGCGCAACCGTGACCATCAAGTCGGCCAGCGGCACCGTCCTGGGCACCGCTACGGTCAACAACCTCGGCGTGTTTACCGTCACCCTGAGCAGTGCGCAGATCAACGGCGAAAACCTCACCGTCAATCTCAGCGACGCTCGCGGCAACGTTTCGGTGGCCGCCAACGTCATTGCGCCGGACGTCGACGTCAACGCGCCAGTGATCGCCAGCGATAACCTCACCGTTGGCACCGTCACCCTGGCTCCGGTCACCGCCTCGCAGACCTTCAACGACTCGTTCACCACGCTGCTGGCCGGATTCTCGAAAACCTTCACCTTCACCGTCGCCGGCGGCACGCGTCTTGATCCGACCCTGACGCTGACCACCAGCAGTCTGATTTCGCTGATCGATGGCGTGGTCTATACCCTGCAAGTCAAGGATGCCAGCGGTAACTGGGTGACTCTGGATGTCAACGGCAGCGGCGGTCTGCTCGACCTGATCGCGCTCGCCGGCCAGGGCGTGCGGGTCGACATCGGTAACCTGCTGTCAGGCGATTATCGACTGACGGTTTCGAGTACAGGCATCGGCGTGCTGACCACGGTCAATACCCAGCTGCAACTGGATGTCAGCAGCCTGACCCAGTTCAACGGCATTGCCGGGCCAGCGGTGACCGGCAACGTCATCACCAACGTCGGCGTCGATGGCACGGCCGATCAGACCGGCCCGGACAACGGCGCGCAATTGCAGATCTTCAAGAACGGCGCCTGGGTCAGCGCTGGGGCCGGCACCACGGTGCAAGGGTTGTACGGCACGCTGACCATCGACGCTAACGGCAACTACAGCTACAAACCGAACGGCAGTGTCGGCAGCGTCGGCAAAGTCGACGTGTTCAACTACCAACTGGTGCACCCGAACGGTTTGAGCGACACCGCCAATCTGTACGTGCGCATCGACAGCCCGCAAGCCAGCGAAGTGTGGAACGATGCCAACCTTGGCAGCCCGGCGCTGGTGGTGGATGCCACGCCAGACGTCGCCTCGACTGACGTCACCCTGATCAACCGCGAAGTCACCACCAACTCTGCCCTCGGCACCTTCAATGTGCTGCTGGGCGGCGGCAGCGGTAACTACAACACCGTGGTCGCGGCCGATACCGTCAGTGACCTGACCGTGGTGGTCAACTCGAGCAACCTGCTGGCGCTGCTCGGTTCGATGACGGTGGGCCTGTACAAGCTCAACACCGCCACCAATCAGTACGTGCTGGTCAAGAGCTACGGCGGCAACGCCCTGGTCAATCTCGGCGGCGGCAACTACGGGATCAAGTTCGACGACCAGACCGCCGGCAGTTATCAGGTGCGGGTGGCAGTGGGCGGCCTCGGCCTGCTGACCAGCGTCAACACCAGCCTGATCAACGTCGCGACCTACAACAATCAGTTCGTGGTCGGCAGCTACACACCGGTATCGGGCAACCTGCTCACCGACACCGCTGGCGGCGGCGCCGATGTGTTGGGCTCGGTCTACACCTTGCTCAGCGTGCTGGTCGCCGGCAGTTACGTTGCGCCGGGTTACAACGGCGTCTCGCTGGTCGGTAACTACGGCACCCTGGTGGTCCAAGCCAACGGCAACTACACCTACACGCTCAAGGCCGGGCTGACCGATGCGGTGATCGGCCAGGAAGACACCTTCACCTACCAACTCACCCACCCCAACGGCACGGTAGACACCGCGACGCTGACCATCGACCTGAACAAGGCCGGCGCATTTGCCAGCACCGCTTTCTCGGCCCTCGCCAGTGATGACCTCGGTCTCGCCCATGCCACTGGAAGTGACTTGATCCAGGGCACCGAGGGCAACGACATCCTCGACGGCTCGCACGGTGGCGCCGTGACCCTGCAAGGTGGCGGTGGCGACGACACGCTGATCATCGCCGATCAGCAGTTCACCTCGGTGGACGGCGGCAGCGGCACCGACACCCTGCTCTGGGCCGGTGGCGATGTGTCGATCAACCTCGGCGATCTGCAGAGCAAGATCCACAACGTCGAAATCCTCGACCTCAACCATTCCAGTGCGGTTGCGCTGACATTGAATCTCGGCGATCTGCTGGCGATTACCTCTTCGGACAACAACACCCTGCTGATCAAGGGTGACGAAAAGGACAGCGTGCACATGACCGATGGCTGGGTCGCCGATGGCACGCAACAGGCCGACGGCATCGACTATGTTCAATACACGGCACAGGAGGATCCGAGCCACCACTTGTGGGTACAGAACGGCATTCAAGTGGTTTGAAACAAGACATCAAACGTCGGTCTCTCAACAGTAAGGGAAGTCTGTGGAGTCAGTTTTTCGCCAGAAATGGCCGGTGGTCCTGTTGACCATCGGCCTCTACCCCGCTTTCACCGTCGGCGTTCGCGCCGACGACAACCTCGACAGCAGCTTGCGCAGCATCAGCCCGTCGCAACTGCAACAACCTGCAGGCAATGACAATCGTCAGCGCCCTGCCCCTGCTTCAAAAACGGCCGCCAACGCAGATACGTTGGGGCTGGAACAAGCGGTCAGGCTGGCCGTGGACTGGCACCCACGCATCGGCGAGGCCATCGGCACCCTGTTCCAGCAAGGCGAAGGGGTCAACGTCGCCGAGTCCGGTTATTACCCGCAGGTCACCGGCGGCATCAAGGGTGGCTACACCAGCGGTTACGGCAGCGATGCCGGCAGCCAGTCGGTGAACATTTCCCTCAAACAGATGCTGTATGACTTCGGCAAGGTTTCCAGTTCGGTCGACGCCGCCCGCGCCCGGGTGGCGCGCAGTCAGGCGGGGATTCTGCTGGCAATCGACGACATCGCCCGCGACACCGCCAGGGCCTACATCGAAGTGCAGCGTTATCAGCGTCTGCTCGAGGTTGCGCGCGAGCAGATTCAGGGCATCGGCGGCATCGTCGACCTGGCCAAACAGCGCAGCGACATGGGCGCCAGCACCCGCTCCGATATGGTTCAGGCGCAGTCCCGGGCCGAAGGCGCGACGGCGACATTGCAGGAATTCAAGGCGCAATACGCGCGCTGGCAAGCGACCCTGACCAGTCTGCTCGGACGGCGCACGCCGCCGGCGGTCAGCGACGCCGCCGCGCCTACGCTAACCCAGGCCTGCGACGCCTCGCAGATCTCCGACACCCTGCCCGCCGTCCTCCAGGCCGCCGCGCAACGCACTCAGGCCCAGGCCGAGCTGGCCCAGGCCAAAGCCGAGGCCTACCCGACCCTGTCGCTGCAACCGTCGGTCAACCAATATCTGGACGACCATTACGACGATCAGAACTCGCGCGCCGATCGCACTCAGGTCGGGATCTTCCTCAACCTCGAAGTGCCGATCTATCAGGGCGGTGCGATCAGTGCGCGCAGCCGCGCCGCCGGGCATGCGCTGACCGCAGCGGACTCGGCCGAAGACTTCGCCCGTCTGCAAGCGCGCCAGGGTCTGGCCGAAGCCCAGGCGCAAACCTCGGGTCTGAACCGGCGGCTGCGCTCGCTGGAATTTCGCCAGACCAGCATCACCGAGGCACGCATGTTGTATGGCCGCCAGTACCTGGAGCTGGGCACGCGGCCGCTGCTGGACTTGCTCAACGCCGAGCAGGAAATCCATCAGTCGCGCTTCGATCTGGTCAACACCCAGGCCGAGCTGCAACGTCTGCAGATCGACTGCTTCTACAACAGCGGTGCGATTCGCCGGGTCTTCGGCATCGACCACAGCGCCATCCAGAATGTCGAGATCCTGCCATGACCGATGTCAGCATCACTGTCCCCGAACCCGCCGCTGCCGAAGCTCGCGAAGATTATTCGCCATGGCTGGAAGCGGTGCTCAAGGTCGCCCGCCACTATCGCCTCGACGTCTCGCCGGAAAGCGTGCGCCTGGCCTCGGTGCACAGCGAAGGCCGCGTCGAAGAAGTGGTTCGGCACATGGCGCGGCAGGCCGGTTTAAGCGTGAAATTCGCGGCATTCGACAACAAGAGCCTGAGCCGCTGGCGCACGCCGCTGGTGGTGCAACTGCGCGATGGTCAGGTCGGCGTGCTCGAAAGCATCGGCGAAACCGGCGAGCTGGGCATCTGCTTCAGTGGCGACCAGGGTTTGCAGAGCCGCATGGACGCCACCGCGCTCGCCGAGCAAGCCCTGCGCACGGTGATTCTGCGTCCGACGCAACCGGTGGCGGACGTGCGCACCAACGATTACATCAAGCCCTACGACGAGCACTGGTTCCGGCGCATCGTCCTCACCGATCTGCGGCCCTACAGCCAAGTGATGATCGCCTCGCTGGTGGCCAACCTGCTGGGCATGGCCGGGGTACTGTTTTCCATGCAGGTGTACGACCGGGTGATTCCGGCCGAGTCGCTGCCGACCCTGTACGTGTTGTTCGGCGGGGTGATGCTGGCGCTGCTGTTCGATTTCGTCATGCGCATCCTGCGTCTGCGCATCACCGATGTGCTGGGCAAACGCGCCGACTTGCGCGTCTCCGATCTGGTCTTTGGCCACGCTTTGCGTCTGCGAAATTCGGCGCGGCCGAAATCCACCGGTTCGTTCATATCGCAGTTGCGCGAGCTGGAGCAGATCCGCGACCTGATCACCTCCAGCACTGCCACGGCACTGGCGGACATGCCGTTTTTCCTGCTGTTCCTGCTGGTGTTCTATTTGATCGGCGGGCCACTGGTTTTGATTCCACTGGTGGCGTTGGTGTTCATGTTGCTCCCCGGGATCATCGCGCAACCGCGTCTGGCGCGACTCGCCAATGCGTCGATGCGTGAAGCGGCGCTGCGCAACGCCATGCTGGTGGAAAGTATTCAGGGCCTCGACGACATCAAGGCGCTGCAGGCCGAGCAGCGTTTCCAGCAACAGTGGAATCAGTACAACGCCGCCTCGGCGGACAGCAGCCTGCGCCTGCGCACCTTGACCAACAGCCTGGTGGCGTGGACGCAGAACGTACAGGGCGGAGTGTTCGCGGTGGTCATTGTGTTCGGCGCGCCGATGGTGATTGCCGGCGACCTGACCACCGGCAGTCTGGTCGCCGCGTCGATTCTGTCGTCGCGGATGATGGGGCCGATGGCGCAACTAACCCACGTGCTCACGCGATGGCAGCAGGCCAAGGTCGCGCTCGAAGGCTTGAACCGGATCATGCAGATGCCGGTGGATCATCCCGAAGGCAGTCAGCGCGTGCACTTGCCGGCGATTCGCGGCGACTACCGCATGCGTCAGGCCAGTTTTCGTTACAGCGAGGAATCGTCCCCGGCGCTCAACAACATCGACCTGAGCATCCGGCCCGGCGAGCGCATCGCTCTGCTCGGCCGCAACGGCGCCGGCAAGTCGACGTTGCTGCAAGCACTGGGCGGCGCGATGGATCTGAGCAGCGGTGAAACCACTCTGGACGGCATCGCCCTGGCACATCTGGATCCGGCCGACCTGCGCCGCGATGTCGGCCTGCTCTCGCAACAGGCGCGACTGTTTCACGGCACCTTGCGCGACAACATCACCCTCGGCGCCGGTCAGGCCAGCGATCAGGAAATCATCGCCGCGCTGACCGTTACCGGTGCCCTGGACTTTGTTCGGCAGCTGCCCAAAGGCATGGATCATTTAGTGCTTGAAGGTGGCTTGGGCCTGTCGGGCGGTCAGCGTCAGAGCCTGTTGCTGTCACGCTTGTTGATCCGTCAGCCACAAGTGCTGTTGCTCGACGAACCGACGGCGGCGCTGGATGACGTCACCGAGCGGCTGCTGTTGGAAAAACTCGCGACCTGGACCCAGGGCCGAACGCTGGTGGTCGCCACGCACCGGGTCAGTGTGTTGCAACTGGTCGAGCGGATCATCGTCCTCGACAACGGCCGCATCGTCATTGACGACCATCGCGACGCGGCACTCGCGCGGCTGCGCGCACCGGGCAAAGGAGTGGCGGTATGAAGCCGATGATGACCGACGTGCCGGATCCGATGTCCTACCTCGATGGCCGCGATGAGCGCGCACTTGCCGGTGGCGCAAAGGTGATCTGGGGGTGCGCGCTGATGCTCGCCTGCTTCATTGCCTGGGCGGCTTGGTTCGAGATCGTCGAAGTCTCGACCGGCACCGGCAAAGTGGTGCCCAGCTCGCGCGAGCAAGTCATTCAGTCGATGGAGGGCGGCATTCTCGAGCAGCTCAATGTCAGCGAAGGCGCTTTGGTCGAGCGCGGGCAGATCCTCGCGCAACTGGACCCAGTGAAGAACCAGTCCAACGTCGGCGAAAGCGCGGCCAAGTACCGCGCGGCGCTGGCCAGCGTCAACCGCTTGCAGGCCGAGGTCAGCGAAAAGCCGCTGACCTTTGACGCCTCGCTGCAAGAGTTTCCTGATCTGATCCGCGCCGAAACCGAGCTCTACCAGACCCGGCGCAAAGGTCTGGCGGAAACCCTCGACGGCATTCAGAGCTCGCTGAAACTGGTACGTAGCGAACTGGCGATCACCGAGAATCTGGCGAAGATCGGCGCCTCGAGTCGGGTCGAAGTGCTGCGCCTGACCCGTCAGCGTTCGGAGCTGGAATTGAAAGCCACCGAAGCCCGCTCCGATTACATGGTCCGCGCCCGCGAAGACCTGGCTAAAGCCAACGCCGAGGCGCAAATGCTCGAAGCGGTGATCCGTGGGCGCACCGATTCACTGTCGCGCCTGACCCTGCGCTCGCCGGTGCGCGGCATCGTCAAGGACATCGAGGTCAGCACGATTGGCGGCGTCATTGCGCCCAACGGCCAGGTCATGCAGATCGTACCGCTCGATGAGCAACTGCTGATCGAGACGCGCATCTCGCCGCGCGACATCGCCTTCATTCACCCAGGCCAGGCGGCGAAAGTGAAAATCACCGCCTATGACTATTCGATCTACGGCAGCCTCGACGGCGAGGTGGTGACGATCTCGCCGGACACCATCCAGGACGAAGCCAAGCCGGAGATCTTCTACTACCGCGTGTTCATCCGTACCGCTTCGGATGAACTGCGCAACAAGGCCGGCAAACGCTTCGCCATCGTGCCCGGGATGATCGCCACGGTGGACATCCGCACCGGCGAAAAAACCGTGCTCGACTACCTGATCAAACCACTCAACCGCGCCCGCGAAGCGTTGCGCGAACGCTGATCAGCGGCTGGCCAGTTTGGTCGCTGGTGGCGCTGTGGGGGTGATGCTGGCCTGATAGCGCGACCACTCGCGATTGATCTCCGCGTACGGCAAAAAGATGCTTACGCGCGGTTGATCGAGCAAGTCCTTGCGCTTGAGGCGGCTGACATCATCGCGGGTGAGAAACGCCACGTTGATGCCAACCACTTTGCCATCGGCAGAAAACACCGGCCCGCCGGACATGCCTTTGGCCAGCGCGCCATTGTGGGTGCCGTAAAGCACATTGCCCTCTTTGACGTCGAGGCGAACCATCGCCGGCAACGCCTGGCCGGTGCCCTTGACCGACATGTACAGCGAATTGAAGCCCACCGAAGTCAGCTCTTCGCCCGGCTTGTAGCCGCGCCACGCCGGCACGCTATTGGCCTTGTGGCGGAAGAACTGTACGTCTGCCTGCCCTTGGAAAACCGTGCCCGACAAGTAAGGAATGTGCTTCACCGTCACGGCGAAGTCTTCGTTCCATTGCACAGCCGACCCCATCAGCACGTAAGGCAAAGGTGCGCCGGAGTGGACGACAAAGGCTTGGTCTAAAACAGGATCCTGAACATAAGCGACTGGCATTCCATTGCACCCGCTGAGCAGCAACGACGCTGCAACAAGTGACTTGAGGGGGCGCATTTTCGGTACATCTTGAAGTGAGGAAAGGTGCTGCAATATGTCATTGCGCCATCACTTTTAGCAATAGGCTCAGCCTACCGCTTGTCGGCGTGCGATATAGTGAGTTAATGATTGGATCCAAGCAATTTCCCGGCAATGCACGCAATCAACAGCGAATGAACGCAAATGATCGCGATTGTCTTCAACCAGGTCGAGTGATCCCATGCTGACGAAGCTTGCGGTACAGGGTATTGCGGCTAATCCCCAGACGACGGGCAACTCGCGCGATATGCCAGTGTTCAGCTTCAATCAAGCTCAGCAGAGTTTGCCGTTCGGATACGCCCAGTGGATCGTCAACAGGTTGGTCGTCACTTGCGGGCAGTAACTCATGCACGTCCTCCAGCGTGACCCGGCCTTCCACTGCCAACGCCACCAACGTACGCAAACAGGTGCGCAGTTGCCGGACGTTGCCCGGCCAGGGCTGCGCCAGCAAGCGCTCTCGAACTCCCGATTGCAGCCGCACAGTGGCGCCCGCCGCTTCTTCGCGCAGCAGGAGGTCAAGCAGACGGCCCTTGTCGGAACGCTCGCGCAGCGGCGGCAGTTCCACGGCGAAACCGCCAATGCGATAGAACAGGTCCTCGCGCAGGCGTCCGTCGGCCACGCAGGCTGGCAGATTCTGGTGACTGGCGCTGATCAGGCGTACATCAAGCGGTCGCGGCGTTGCGCTGCCCAGCGGCACAACCTGGCGCTCTTCGAGCACGCGCAGCAGACGGGTCTGTAGCGCGAGGGGCATGTCGCCGATTTCGTCGAGAAACAGAATGCCGCCATGGGCCTGCTCAAGCTTGCCGACCATGCCGTCCTTGCGCGCGCCGGTGAAGCTGCCGCCGCGATAGCCGAACAGCTCGCTTTCAATCAGCGTCTCGGGGATCGCCGCGCAGTTGATCGCAACAAACGGCTGGCCGGCGCGCGAGCTGGCGCGATGCAGCGCTGCCGCAAAGGCCTCCTTGCCGGTGCCGGTTTCACCCTGCAGAAACACCGGCACGTCACGCTCCAGTACACGCAACGCGCGAGCGAATCCGCGTTGCAGGCGCGGGTCTTCCAGGCACACGCGCTCATCCTTGATTGGCGGGACAGGCGCAAGGGTCAACGGCGCGGAGCGGATCGGTTCGCGCAACTGGCCGTAGAACAAGCGCCCGTCGGCCAGGCGCATCGGCCAGCAGACGTGCGCCTGAGCACTGGCCTGCTCGAGCAACTGCTCCATCGGCGTTTCCAGCAGCATCGTCAACGACTGCCCGACCATCTGCTCGCGGCTCAGGCCCAACAGATCGAGCGCCGCCGCATTCACCGAACAGATCCGCGCACTCTCGTCGAGGCTGAGCAGGCCTTCACCCAGCAGCCCGACAAACCCGGCGTCGGGATGAAACCGCAGCAAATAGCGCTGCGGATCGTGGCCAAGGAAAAAACAGCTCTCGATCAACCTGGCCGACAGATTGGTCAGGGCCATGGCCTTGAAGCATTGCTCAAGGCTGCTTTCCTCGCGCACGGAGGACAGGTTGAGCACCGCGAGCAACTCACCGCTGGCGTCGAATATCGGGCTGGCCGAACAGGTCAGGCCGACGTGCTGGCCACGGAAATGCTCGTCGCGGCGAATGGTCACGTGCTGGCGCTCGACCAGGCAGGTGCCGACGCCGTTGGTGCCCTCGTGCTCCTCGCTCCAGACCGAGCCGAGCCACAGCCCGGAGCGCTGGAACTCGCCGCGTTCGGCTTCGTTGAACACGCTGTCGATCGCCACGCCGCGCGCATCGGTGAGCAGCACGACATGGCCGTCACGTCCCAGTTGCTGGTGCAGGCTGTTCATCTGCCAGTGCGCAACGGAAATGATGTGTTCCAGCGGCGCACGGTGTTCGCGCAAACGCGCCTGTTCGAGCACATCCGGCGCGCGGCGGCTGGCCGGATCGAGCTGGTATTGATCCAGGCAACGCCGCCACGAACGGGTGATCGCCAGGTCTGCCGCCGCGCTGTGGCTGGCAACAGAGCCCTGCACGGCTTGCAGTACCTGGCGCGCGTGGGCGTTGATCGAGGCCGGTTTCATTGTTGTTGTTCTCCGCTTCGGTGAAGACACGGGTGTGTCCGCAGCTTAGATGAAAAGCTCGTTGCGGGGGAATTTCGCGCCGAGTGACACAGTGTCATCCGCGATTCTCGAATTTGTGACATGTCGCCTGTGCCAAGCCTTGTCGGCCTTTGCATCAAACGCTCTGGCCCGTGTCTTTCAAGGAGATGGCCCAAGCCTTGCTCTGATGCCATGGCTTACCAAAACAACAAGATCGGGAGTGGCCCCATGAACATCGCTATTGAAACCCCTTTGCAATCGCCAACAGCGCAACTCGCCGCTTGGGTCGAACGCCTCGGCGGACGTCTGGCGCAACGAGATGTGGACGGCACGCTGGAGCTGTTTGCCGAAGAATGCCACTGGCGTGACTTGCTGCTGTTCAGTTGGAACCTCGTCACCCTGGAAGGCAAACCGGCGATTCGCGACATGCTCGAAACACGCCTTGAGCAGACCCGGCCCGAACGCTGGCAACTCGAAGGTGAAGCCACGCTTAGCGATGGCGTGCTTGAAGGCTGGATGAGCCTGGAAACCGACTCGGCGCGCGGCAAAGGCTATGTGCGCCTGAAAGAAGGTTTGTGCTGGACGCTGCTGACCACCATGCGCGAACTCAAAGGCTTCGAAGAACCCAGCGGCCGCCGCCGGCCGATGGGCGCGAGCCACGGCCATGCCCACGCTGACAAGCGCAACTGGCTGGAGCGCCGCCGCGATGAAGAAGCGGCGCTGGGCATCACCACGCAACCGTACTGCCTGATCGTCGGCGGCGGTCAGGGCGGGCTCGGCCTCGGCGCAAGGCTCAAACGCATGGGCGTACCGACGCTGATCATCGACAAAGCCGAACGCCCCGGCGATCAATGGCGCGGCCGCTACAAGTCGCTGTGCCTGCACGACCCGGTCTGGTACGACCACATGCCCTACCTGCCCTTCCCCGACCACTGGCCGGTGTTCACCCCGAAAGACCAGATCGGCGACTGGCTGGAGATGTACACCAAGGTCATGGAACTCAACTATTGGCCGCGCACTGAGTGCCTCGGCGCTACGTTTGACGAAGAGACTGGCCGCTGGACCGTGGAGGTCCTGCGCAACGGCGAGCCCGTCACCCTGCAACCGACGCAACTGATCCTCGCCACCGGCATGTCTGGCGTACCGAATGTGCCGGTGTATCCAGGCGCCGAAAACTTCCAGGGCCAGCAACATCACTCCAGCCGTCACCCCGGCGGCGATGCGTGGAAAGGCAAGCGCGCAGTGGTCATCGGCGCGAACAATTCAGCCCACGACATCTGCGCCGATCTGGTGGAAAACGGCACCGAGGTGACCATGGTGCAACGTTCGAGCACGCACATCGTGCGTTCGGACAGCCTGATGGAACTGGTTTTCGGCGGGCTTTATTCCGAAGAGGCGCTCGAGTCGGGTCTGACCACGGACAAGGCCGATCTGCTGTTCGCATCGATTCCGTACAAGGTCATGCCACAGTTTCATCGGCCGATCTTCGACGCGATCAAGGAGCGCGACAAGGACTTCTATGAACGCCTGAGCCGGGCGGGTTTCATGCTCGATTTCGGCGACGATGAATCGGGTTTGTTCATGAAATACGTACGCCGTGGCTCGGGTTACTACATCGACGTCGGAGCCTCGGAACTGATCGCCAACGGCACGATCAAGCTCAAGAGCGCGCCGGGCCTCGGTGTCGAACGCATCGAAGCGGATGCGGTGGTGCTCACCGATGGCAGCCGCTTGCCAGCCGATCTCATCGTTTATGCGACAGGTTATGGCTCGATGAACGGCTGGGCCGCGAAGCTGATTTCCCAGCAAGTCGCCGACAAGGTCGGGCGCTGCTGGGGCCTGGGTTCCGGCACCACCAACGACCCCGGCCCGTATGAAGGTGAACTGCGCAACATGTGGAAGCCGACCCAGCAGCAAAACCTCTGGTTCCACGGCGGCAACCTGCATCAGTCACGGCACTATTCACTGTATCTGGCGTTGCAGTTGAAAGCCCGTTTCGAAGGCCTCGACACCGATGTTTATCGCCTTGCAGAGCGCCATCATCTGGGCTGATTCCTCAAGTGGTCGTTCGTCGGTGCGCAGACCAAGCGCACCGGCGAACTGGAAAGTGCGTGCTAGGGTGTCTAGCCCAAGCACGTTTCAATCCAGGAAAAATGAGGAGGATTCATGCCACTTCATCCCATTCTGTTCATGGGCGGCTCCGGCGCCATCGGCCATCAGACGGCCCGCGCATTGCGCGCGGCGCATCCCGACGTCCCCTTGCTGATCGGCGGACGCGACCTCGCCAAGGCTGAGCAAACCGCCGAGCAAATCGGCAATGCCCAGGGTGTGGTCATCGATGCTCGCGCAGATAATCTGGGGCTGGGTGATCGCCCGGTCAGCGCCATCGCCCTGTTCTACATGGACCACGCCCTCGCCGGGCTGCGCTTTGCGCAAAGGCGCAAGTTGCCGCACTTGAGCATCTCTTCCGGCGTGTTCGAAATCGCCCCGCAAATCGCCAGTTTCATCCACTCGCCCGACGCGTCTCCCATTGTCCTCGGCTACGAATGGATGGTCGGCGCGACCACGGTAGCGACGCTGCACATCGCCAAAGCCTTCGCCCGCGTGCACGACATACGCATCCACGCACTGGTCGACGAACAGGACGGCGGCGGCCCGACCGTAGCCGTCGATTTCGAGCACCTGAACAAAATGCTGCCCGCCGCACTGACCCGCCGTGACGGCGAATTCATCTGGCGCGAAGGCGACGACGCCAAGGTCAGCTTCCGCGCCGTCGACGGCACAATCATGCAGGGCGCCGGCTTTTCCTCGATCGACGTCACCGGCCTGGCCGCCGCCACCGACGCCCCGAACGTCGAGTTCAACCTCGCCAGCGGCGTCAGCTCGACCCGGCGTCAGGGCCAGCCGATGTCGACGGAAATACTCATCGAACTTGAAGGCACTGATCACGATGGACAGCCATTGCGCACCCGGCACGCCGTGGTTCACCGATCAGGCGCAGCAGCGTTGACCGGGCTCAGCGTGGCCATGTTGCTGGAGCGGCTGGTTGGGCTGGATGGGCAGCCGCCTGCCCCGCCCGGGCTTTATTTTCCGTACCAGCTGCTGGACGCACAGGTGTTTTTGCAGCGGCTGGAAAAAGACGATGGCAAGCTGATCGAATTGGACGTGTGACCCCTCTGGACAAAGGCTGGTCAATTTTGCCCGAGCGCCTGTACGACACGCTCCGCGATGGCGAGACAGCTCGTCAACCCTGGAGATTCGATGCCGAACAGATTAACCAGCCCCGGCACTCCATGCGCCGATGGGCCACTGATGACAAAGTCCGCCGCCGGTTCGTGTACGGCGTTGATTTTCGGGCGGATGCCGCTATAGGCCGGTTCCAGGCTGCCATCGGGCAGACCGGGCCAATAGCGGCGAATCGCCTGATAGAAACCTTCGGCCCGCTGAGGATCCACGCGGTAATCAACCTGATCGATCCACTCGACATCCGGTCCGAAACGCGCCTGCCCCCCCAGGTCAAGCGTCATGTGCACGCCGAGACCCGCAGCTTCGGGCGCGGGATAGATCAGATGGCGAAAAGGTATCCGACCGCTGAAGCTGAAGTAGCTGCCTTTGCACAACCTGGCCAACGGCACATGTCGCGAAGACAGACCAACGATGTGGCCCGCAAGCCGGGGCGCAGACAAGCCCGCACAGTTGATCAGTTCGCCACAGCTGACGTTCATGGGTTGCGCACCGCCGATCTGCAACTCAAAACCCTGCGGGCGACGACAGGCCGATTCGAACGGCGTGTTAAAGGCAAACGAGGTGCCCGCCGCCTCGGCGTCTGCCTGCAAGGCAAGCATCAAGGCATGGGAGTCGACAATTGCGGTAGAGGGCGACCAGAGTGCCGCGATACATGACAACTCAGGCTCCAGTTCCAGCGCCTGCCGGGCGCTGAGCAGTTGCAGGTCGTTGACGCCGTTGCGCCGTCCCTGCTGCCATAAGCGCTGCAATGTCCCGCACTGCGCGTCATCGGTTGCGACGACAAGCTTGCCCAGAGGTTGGCACGCTACTGCGTGCGCTTCACAAAAGGCATACAGACGATGCCTGCCGTCGACGCACACTTGCGCCTTCAAGCTGCCAGTGGGGTAGTAGATGCCAGCGTGAATGACTTCTGAATTGCGCGAGCTGATGCCCGTTCCAATGCGTTCACCCGCCTCCACCACAACCACTTCACGGCCGCTCAAGGCCAGGGCCCGGGCGACAGCCAGCCCGAGCACTCCGGCGCCAATCACAACACATTCGATATCGACGCTCACCGTCTCACCGCGCGTTCAAATTGCTTGATCAGCGTGACGACCTTTTCCACGTCGCCATCCGACAAATGATGGTGACAAGGAAGTGTGATCATTTGCCGGGACAGGCGTTCGGTTGTGGGTAACGCGATGCGTGGCTGACTACTCAACCATGCCTTCTGCCAATGAATGGGCACCGGATAATGAATGGCCGCTTGCACATCGTTCTCTGCCAGATAAGCCTGCAGCTCGTCACGGTGCGTGGATTGCACGACATAGTGATAGTAGGCATTTCCCGGTTTGCCGCGCCCCAGGTCAGCGCCCGTGCGGGTTGTAGAGAGGACGTCATCATAGAACGCGGCAATTTCCACGCGTCGCTTCAGCCACTGATCCAGATACTGCGCTTTGATGTTGAGTGCTGCTGCCTGCAACGAGTCGAGTCTGGAGTTGATGCCGAACCGGATCGATTCGTTACGGTTTTCCAGGCCGTGATTGCGTGCAATCCGCGCGTACTCGGCAATTCCCGGATCGCGAGTCACCAGCATCCCGCCGTCACCCAGACCACCGAGCGTCTTCAACGGATGCATGGAAAACGCTGACGCATCAGCGCAAGTGCCGACTTGCCGGCCATCGATCGTAGTGCCGATCGCCTGAGCGCAATCCTCGATCACTGCAACCCCGCGCGAGCGGCACAGGTCGATGATGGGGTCGATATCCAGAGGGCGTCCGCGCAGATAGACAGGAATCACGGCTTTGGTCCGATCAGTCACAAGTGGCGCAATCGTCTCGACGCTCAGGAGTTCATCGTCACCCACATCTGCCAGGATCGGCCGGGCGCCAACAGCAACAATGGCTCCGACAGTGGCAACAAAGGTATTGGCGCAGGTGATCACCTCGTCACCGGGGCCGATATCGAGCGCGCGCAATGCCAGAAACAGCGCATCCGTGCCTGAATTGAGGGCAACGGCGTGCGCGCCGCCACAACGATCCGACATCCATGACTCGAACGCCAGAACCTGATCGCCGAGAATGAACTCGCCCGATTGCAACAGCTCCCGCCAGCGTTCAAAGATCTCGCCACAGAGATCCTGGGCCTGTTCCTGTACGTTATTGCACTTGATCATTACGCGCACTCCCTGGCATGAACATGATGGACGTCAGGACGATCAGCAGAGTGCCAACCGCGCTGATGACGGCGGTCAACGCAAGCGTCTGGGAATAGCCGATCATCCCGCCGACTACGCCGCTGCCCAGATAAATGAACGGGTGCACACCACTGGTGACAAAGGTATCCACCGCCACGACTTTGCCCAGATCCTTTTCGGGCGACAGTGTCTGCATGGCGGTTGCCCAGCCGGTGAGCCAGGACGCTTCGACGATACCGACGAACGTCGCCCCCAGAACCGCCATCCATGCCGCCGTTCCCAGCCCGAGTAACGCCATCGCTCCGGCCAGGAACAACCCGCATACCACCGCAAGCCCGACCAGGCGTTCGTGCCCCGAGGCCAGCACGGTGACAACCGATCCGAGACAAGCGCCGAACCCTGATGCTGCCAGGCAATATCCCCACATTTCTTCGCTGAAACGAAGACTGATCGCGTAGGGTGCAACGACCAGAAAAATCGGAAAACACAGCACGTTCACCACCAGCGTCGCCGCAAACCCCAGCAGCAGCGTGGCGTTACGGCTGACCACGGTGATGCCCTTGAACGCCTCGCGCAGGGAGAACTCTTCTTCGGATTCATGACGGCCGACATTCGGTAACTGAGCGGTGTAAATCGCCGCGCCGAAGAAGGTCAAGCCATCGATCAGTATCCCCCAGACCGGATCCCACAAGATGATGAACACGCCCAACGTCGCCGGAAACAGAATGGCGACCAGGTTATCGATGAAGTTCATCGCGCCGTTGCCCGCGACCAGCGCCTTTTTGGGTAACAGGCTGACCAGCAGCACCTGCGCGCAGGGCCGAGAAACGCCGATGCCGATGCCGAAGATCAGATAGGCCAGCACCAGCCAGCCCCAAGGCGCACCGGTCAGAAGCAGTGCGACGGCCGCAAGCTGCGCCATGCCTCGGGCCGTATCGGTGTAGATGAGCACCTGTCGAGGCGACTTGCGATCCGCCAGCATGCCGCCGGCCAGAGCACCGACGACGGTTCCGATTCCGACTGCGGCCATGATGAAGCCAAACACATCACCACCAAAACCGTCCCGTATCAGCGCTATCGGCAGCGCCGCCAGACAGATGGCGTCGCCGGCCATCGACAGGCCCTGGCCGATCAGCAACTTGCGAAAAGGCAAGACTCGCAGCGCATCGTTATAGGGGGATAAGCGTTTTTTGATAGAGATCATCAGTGCCCCTCCTTGAGGCATATATATCCATCCTGGCCACGTTCTGTTGCCAACTGCCGGCCGCCCTCAAGGACTTCCAGCTCATCGTCCCCGATTACGCAAATGCGCAGACGCCGGCCCCGAAACTCAAGGGTGAAGTGGTAGGCATCCCAATCGGCGGGCAACCTCGGGCGGAAGGCCAATTGGTCCGCAATCAGATCAAGTCCTGCCAGCCCTTCCACCAGGCCCTGCCAGGCTCCGGCATAGGCGGAAAGATGCAGGCCATTGCTGTAGTCGTCGAGCGGGGTGAAATCCAGGTTGTAGCGGCTGGCCCGAGCAATGAAATCGGCACTGATCGACGTCTTGCCCAAGTGCGCGGCGACAACCGCGTGCGGGCCGTAGCTCAATGACGATTCATGCACCGTACGCGGTTCATAATATTGGAACGCTGCGCGTTTCACGTCCGTTGAAAAATCTTCTGGAAACATCGACATCAACAACACGATGTCGGCCTGTTTGACCACCTGCGACGCGAAATTCTGCAGGTTCTCTGCGCTCTCCCGTTCGGCCTCGTCCGCAAACTGCGGCCCACGCTTTTTGTCGGAACGCAGCTGCGTGTCAGGTAAGGCGGCATAACCCTCAAACTCTTCAGGAATGACCACCCCACCCACAGTGATCCAGGGCAGAAAGACGTTATCGGCTATCGACTGCCAGCGCCTGGACTGTGCCTCGGGCAATCCCGGAAAGCCCGGCCGGTCGCACAGGGAAAGCGCTGACCGGAGACACCAGCGCAGCATGTAATTGGTAAAAAAGCTGTTGTCCACATGATAGTGGTATTCGTCCGGCCCCATGACCGATTCAACGACATACGCCTGACGACTCTCGGACCACTTGAACACGGACGCGGCGAAACGGGCGCACTCAAGCAGCATTTCAAAGCCGCGAGAGATCATGAACGCATCGTCACCGGTGACCTTCCAGTATTTGTTCACGGCATAGCAAACGTCTGCCGAAATGTGGAGCACCTCATGGACACTCCACTCTCGTCGAATGTCCTGTTCGGGATACGCCAGCACATAATGGGGACCATTTTCCCGCCCTCGATCATTGGCTGCTTCCGGAAAACGCGCTCCCTCATAGCCACTGGCCCGAGCAAACTCCCGCGCTTGTTCCAGACAGTGGTAGCGATAGTCAATCAACGCCCTGGCGACGCCGGGTTCGTTCCAGATCCAGAACATGCACTTGTGCAGTTCGGTATCGAAAAACGTCGCTCCGGAGTGATACGTACTGGTCAGGCCGCGCGCCGGCGAGAGCGTTCCCCGCTCGGGGGGCGCGACTCCCACGCCGTGCTGCAGCAATTGAAACATCGCGTACTTGATGCCCAGATCGATACGTCTCTGCGCGGTTTGAACAGTGACGTCATGCTCGCTCCAGATCTTGCTCCATCGGCAAAGATGGCTGCTCTGGATATGGGTCATATCGAAGTCGCCAGAAAGCGCGTCGGGCATACTGTGCTCGCCATCGATTGCAACCCGCCAATGCGTGGCGATGCGATGCTGCAACACCGAGTCGAAATCCATGGTGACGGAAGCAATACAACCCTGCAGGCCGTGTCGCCAGCAAACAACGGAACTCGCCGCTGAACCGGACTGTTCGACACGTACATCGTAGCGCAGCCGATACTCTGCGGCATCGACATCCAGAGTGAAGGCCGTTCGATCGACAACACTTTGCCCAAAACGGTAATGTCGGGCGGTCAGCCAGTCACTGGTGCCCAGGTATTCATTCTCGGCACTGCCATCCACGCCGTAATCCAGTCGCAAACGGTGCGCACCGGTCGGCTCGCCCAGTCGAGTCAGGCTGATGCGGGTCGACACGGCGCTGTCATCAGGGGCATCAATGAATTGATCAATCGTCAGCTCATAACGGACGCCCCGCAGTTGGAACAGCTCGCGGCTGCTGACTGTCGCCTGATCCATCGCCAACACCACCGCCGGTCCATCGCCTGATGGCTCAAGAGGTTCGCCCGTGTCCACATCGTAGAGGCGCAGGACTGCCGGCGCTGGCAAAGAAATGATCTCCCGCGAAACGCCGACCCCGGCTGCATAGACCCCCGCGCAGAGCAGTTGCGTGCGCCGTGCGCGCTGCGAGGCACTGGGCACATGCGGGCGCACGCCGATCAAGGGATTGGCCAGAATCGCCACGCAGGCTGCGAAGGACGATGTCCGCGGCTCGATACCGACGATATCCTCGCACTCTTCTCCATAAGCGATGGTCAGCACGACGTGTCCCCCGACGGCTGGAACGACCAGTCTTTGTGCAGCATGTTGCGCACATTGTGATAGCGGGTGTCGGATAACACATCGTCACTGTCGTTGAAGTTCCCGGATTGCCATTGCTCGCAGATTTCCACGATGGCATCCCTGATCGAATAGATGAACTCGAAACCCAGTGTCTGCTGCACCCGTCGCGAATCCAGACGGTAAGACCGAACATCATCGCTGCGGGTAGTGGTGATCGGCACGTTGACGAGGAAGTAGCGATCGACAACCTGTTTTACCTGATCGGCTATCTCGGTCACCGTGTGGTTTTCGTAGCCGACGTTGATTGCGGTTCCGCAGACTTCGTCCAGCGATTCGCGCTCCACGAGCATCGTATACAGCCGGGTCAGATCGCCGATATGCACATTGGGGCGGTATTGACTGCCGCCGAACACGGTAATTTCACCGCGCGCCAGCGCACTGGCGGTAAGGATATTGACGGTCAGATCCAGGCGCTGGCGGGGCGACCAGCCGCACACGGTAGCGGCTCGAACCGCGACGGTTTCAAAGGATGCATCAGTGAGCCCGAACAGTATTTTTTCGCCGTCAGCCTTGAAGCGGTTGTAGTCGGTGATGGGCACGCAGGGTTGGCGCTCATCGACAAACGGTTCTGTATTGACGCCATAGACACTGGCTGAGGAGGCATAGATAAAGCGCCGGCAGCCAAGGCGCTTTGCACTGCTCATGAGATGCGGCAGACAATCGATATTGATGGACTGGCCGAGTTCGGGTGCCGAATTGAAACTGGGATCATTGGCCACTGCGGCAAGATGGACAACGGTGTGCATCCCCCGAAGCGACTGCTCGACGAGCAGCGGATCGCGAATATCGCCCTTTATGAATTCCAGTGCCGGATGGTTCATCACGCCCTCCAGGCCGTTGCCGAAATAAAGCGCATCCAGTACCCGGACCCGGTAACCGGCAGCCAGCAGTTTTGGTACCAGACGCGAGCCAATGTAGCCCGCACCGCCTGTAACGAGAACAGCGGATTGATTATTCATGGTCCTTCCTTGGGATGGGTTTGCCAGGGGGTATTCATCAAGCGATGACAGTATTGATGCCTGTGGATGAGCAGCCTTGGGCTCAAGATCATGCCGGCGGATCTGCCAGGCATGGAGCCCCAGGCCACAGGCCAGATCCGTTGCATACGGACTGTCGTCAATCAGCTCGACATCCTGCGGATCGCGGCTTCCGACCAGTTGTTGAATCAGCGCTTCGCGGCTCTGACCGGGCGCCTGTCGGGTAATCGATAACCTTGATTCTTGCCGCAGACTGGAGCGCTCGATAGCCGCCTCGAACAATTGCGGCGCATTCAGAGACGCCGTATAAAACATCACTGGCTGTGCGGCTTGTGCGATACGTTCCAGCAATCGCTTTGCATCCTCGAACAGCTCAGTGCCTTGGGAGAGCTGAAGAAATTCCCTTTGTTTGTACTCCGCCAGTTCGTCCGCGCTGAGCGAGCCGCTCCTTTGAGCGCCGATGTCATCGGTGATCAGCGCCAGCAATCGTGAAGCGCCTTCCATGCGAGGACGTCCGGCAATGTGGTCAATGTATTCGCGCTGAGTCAGTTGTTTGCCGGCAAGTCTGTGAGCGGCGTTGCTCCACGCTTGAAAATGCGGCGTGTCGATCATTGTTCCGTCGAGGTCAATCAGCAAAAGTTTCGACATGATTGCTTACCTGTCATCTGTGCGTGGACATGACGAGCCGGGCGATTCTGGACGTCGAGTCGAATATCTTGTCGTCCGTCAAGATCATTCGCCCCCCTGCGCTTTCAACCAGTGCGCGCTCCGCCTGAAGTCTCACGTCTGACCCGTCACTGTAATCCGCACCCTTGAAATAGAGGTTGGGACGTAGCGTCTTGATCATCAATTCAGCAGTGGGTGTGTGATTTACGATGACATGATCGCAATAGCGAATAGAGGCAAGAAACTCTGCGCGTTTTTGATCGGGGAATACCGGCCGGTCCGCTCCTTTATTGACATATGGGTCGGCGGTAACTGACACGAACAATCGATCCACCATTGTTCTGGCACGTTGCAAATGATAAAGGTGCCCAGGATGCACAATGTCGAAACAGCCGTGACAAAGACCGATAGTCAAACCTTTTTCGCGGCAATAAACCGCCTCATCCTGCAATGCAGTGATGTCACTTAAAACGCCCATGATTATTCATTCCTTTGAGATAAGAGATTTAGCCATGATGTTCAGGTGTTCAAGTTCTCCCCAGTAATCGGGAAGCTGCCCGACGATTTGAAAACCATTGCGCAAATGAAAACGGTAGGCTGCACGTTCTTTGTCAATATTTCCTATATCCAGACATAACCATGTCTTTTCATTTGCCAGGGCATACCTTTCAATTTCGTCATATAACAACGAAGCCACCCCGTATCGACGGTATTGGCTATCAACAATCAACCAGTCTGCCCACAGGACATACTTCGAGGGGATCGGACCTGCGGCGCAGCCCATCGTCCCGATCACCCGTCCGTCTACTGTGGCGACAAATCGCCCCCCCTCAAATTGAGGATTGGCAAGTTCATTGGCAAATTGCTGACCCGCAGACTCGGTAAGATCCTCGCCAGAGGCAATCTGGGCGACCAACCCCAGAACAGCTTCCATGTCAGCCTTTGCAAATCGCCGCAGGCGAATCTTCGTAACAGGTTCATTTGGCATGGTACTGAACCCTCTTGAGTGCCGAATCCAGCCGCTCACAGGCGTCCGCCAACATTTCAGCCGTATGCGATGCACTCAGGGTGACAGGCTCTGGGCAATAACTGAGGGGCATCAAAAAGCCATACAAGTTGAACTCACGGGATAGCAGGGCGAACAACTTCTGGGCAAAGTCGATCGGGTAGAAATGCTCTATCTCCCTCATGGTTCGAGGACGTTCGGAGGTTCCGATGTGGACGCCGATTCGACCGCCGTACCCATCGATATGACAGGGTATGTGGTGTTTATCGAAAACGTCCCTAAGCCCGGCCTTCAAGCGCGATTCCAGCGCGGCGATGTGCCGGTGCACCGCTCCATCCTGCAAATGCTCGATGGCGGCAAGCGCGGCGGACACGGACAGGTATCGCCCCGTATTGGTCCCGCTGACCTGAACAGGACCGCGTGGTGCGATTACGTCCATGTATTCGGCTTTACCGGCAATACCCGCGATCGGCATGCCGCAGCCGAACGCCTTGCCGAAGGCAGCGATGTCGGGTACGACACCGAAGTCCTTTTGCGCACCACCAATGTTTGCGCGGAAACCGGTGAGCACTTCGTCGAAGATCAGCAGCGCACCCTTACGGCTGGTCAGCGCACGCACATTTTGCAGAAAACCTTCATCCGGTCTGATGCATCCGATATTCAATGCAACAGGTTCCAGGATCACCCCTGCCACATCGTCCTTGTATTTTTCAAAAACATTTTCCAGCGCTTCCAGATCATTCCATGAAACCGAAACCGTCAAGTTGCCGAATTCGTCAGGAATTCCCACAGTGCCCGATAAACGTTCCAGTTCTCTTCCCGCCAATAACGCGCCAGAGCGCGGTGAAGAGTCCACGTTCCAGGTCAAAGAGTCATTAAGCCCATGAAAATGCCCTTCGAACTTGATGATGATGCGTCGACCGGTAACGGCACGGGCGATACGCGTCGCATACATGGTCGCTTCCAGTCCGGAGTTGACCAGCCGCAACTTTTCGGCGCAGGGGACGACCGCACAGAACCGCTCACTCAACAAACGATGTTCATCGGTCTCATACTGCTGAAGAAAGCCCCGCTCCAGTGCCTTGAGAATGGAGTTTTTGATGACCGGACTATCGTGCCCCAACAGGCAGGATCCCCAGCCCATAATATAATCATCGCGCCATTCGCCCGATGACAGCTGAACGCGCGCGCCGGCGGTATTCTGCACATTTATCGGCCCGACTACCGACAAGTGATTCCATCCCGATAGAACATTGCCAACACGTGTTTCCTTTAAACAATCCATGACGACTGACTCTCCCTTTAAAAAGTTTAGAGCGAACAAAGTCCAATACCCAGGCAAATTAAATTCGCCATGGCATTCGAACAAGATTCGATCATGCGATACGCAATAACGTAGAAAGCAGCGCAGCAAGTTGGAGGAAAAACTAGCCCCGCCATCTACGTCGCGTCAATTTAAAAAATAAATGGCCGCCTAACAGCTTGTTTGCCAATGAAAACTGTTTTTCTTAAGAGAAAGTCGCGCAAAACATCAGGCGCATTATTTCAAACAGATATAAATGAATTTTCGCACTTATATTTCAGCAAGTTAGCCACAGCAAAACGCATTCTTTCGATGATGGGAAAATCTGATCCGCAAAATTCGCAAACAACTGTGATGCTTATTAATCACATCCT
>NZ_WBRZ01000002.1:0-94489 GCF_008923895.1 Pseudomonas sp. GXM4 | reverse complement strand
GTGGAGCGTACCGGAATCAGTCGGTGAATTCTCGGCAAAGTTCCATTCTGATTTCCTGACTCTACTCAAAGATCCGCCGCACGCAGGCGCTGGGCATGCTCGACGTACAGCTCGATAGGGTCCGGCGAAGACGCGGTTACGCCCGGGCTGCGCCGCAAGCTCGCCAGGTGATCCATTGGATAATCAGAGCGGATCACTTGGCCGAGATGGCTACTGAAGCGTCCGACGAAGCCGTCATTCTGCTGGGGTTCGGTGGTGAAATACTGCGACAGGACCCGGCAGGTTGCTTGAACCGGATCCAGCGCCGGCAGCCTGGATTGCGCAACAACTCCGCTCCACGAGTAATAGCGCACGCCGTTGACTTGCTCCGGGCCGTGACCGCCCCAGGTGTGTGGCAGGCCTTGTGGGAATTTGTCATTGAATTGCCCGACGCCGACGGTGGTCAGTGCGTTGAGAGCAGCCACCGCATTCTGTGGCAGTGCCACGCTGCCACTGAGCAGCGACAACAAATCGGCAAATTGCGTCGTCACGTTTTGTGCAACGACCTCCGGCAGCTTGCCCGGGACCAGTGCCTTGCGCAGGAAGTCGGCGAGCTCCGAACCATGGTTCGGACCACTGACGGAGGTGACTGAAGCGACGACGTTTGGTGCAAGCGCTGCCGCATAGCGTGCAGCGAGTGCACCTTGACTGTGTCCTATAAGGTTGACTTTCTTCGCTCCTGTGCCTCGCAGCACGCAGGCCATCTGTGACAGTAATTGCTCACCCCGCATTTCATTGTCGTGGGTGGCCGAAAGGTGTGGAACAAACAATCGACAGCCAGCCGCTTTCAGCGCGGATTTGACGTCATGGAACAGCTCGAAATGACCGATACGCTCGAACCCGAACAGACCGTGGACCAACAGGATGGGATAACGAGTTGTAGCATTCCGTTGCATGTTCTTACCTTTTTCGTAGAAGTTCATCGGGAAATCACCGAGCCACTCTAAAACACCGCTGTCGCTGAGGAAGTACGAAGAGGCTTCGCGTTGTGTTTGAAAATGGACTACGAGGCGTACGAAATTTCGGAGAGCTGTGAAATCCGAATCGGAAGTTCAGTGGGTCGTTTGTCGGCATAACAGCGCGAACTCCGCGGTTGCCTACCTTGCGAGTAGCGCTTACGCCGTCGTCGCGGTGTATTCGGCTGACATCAAGAACATTCGAAGAAGTCCTCAATGTAGATGTCAGTGTCGCCATTCGGGGCGGCACGTTTTCCAGGGAGTGGAAACGAAAATGAATAGCCATGAAGTCGAGTTTTGCTGGCGGATGCGTCAGCCGATGGTTGCCGAAGTGTCCATCGAACCTCTTGTCGCGCCGATGATTGACGGGCTCAGTGGGAGCGTGTTGGATCCTTCACTGGTCAAAGCCATCGTTCGCATTTCTCCTTATGCCAACATGAGCTGCGGCGATCAGTTGACGCTGTATTGGGAGGGGCTGGATATCGAAGGCTTCACCTATCAATACGAGAGTGTTCGATTCATCAGCCAGGCTCAGGTCGGCAGGGACGTAGTCTTCGTCATCAAGGCCATGCATGTGGCTGCGCTGGATGGAGGCTCGCTGGAGGTTTACTGGACACTGCAAAGTGCGTCCGCGCCCAAGGCAGTGGAATCTGCACGCCTGCAACTGTCTGTGGGCGATATGCGCACGCAATTGTTGGCGCCACAGGTCGAAGGCTCGGTAAACGGAGCGCTGGAGCCATCGCGAGTGGCCGAGGGCACCCTGGTGACTCTACAGCCTTACGCGAGGATGTCGGCGGGTGATCGGGTGATGTTGTCCTGGCACGGCGATACTTCGCCCGAGATCTTTACCGACTCATTGAACGTGGAGGCCTACTCCGTCGCGCAATGCCTGTCGTTCTGGGTGCCGGGGAGCTACATCGAAGCTCACCGAGGTGGTGAAGTGGTCGTCGCCTACCGTGTCGAACAACGCTGTGGAACGGTTCGAGCGTCCGAGCCTGCCACGGTTTTCCTAGGGCCTGCAGTGCGTGCGCAATTGCCTGCGCCGGATGTCGTCGAGGCAGTTGAAAACGCGTTGTCACTGAAGGATTCGGTCGACGGCGTTTCCGTTCTCATCGAAGGGGCGCAGGTGCAAGAGGATGAGTTGGTCTATCTCAAGTGTGACGGTGAGTTCTTCAGTCACCGGGATGATCTTGAAATTACGCGGGAGACGGCTGGTCAAGCCGTGTGTTTCATTGTCCCTCACCGGTTCTGGCGTGAACATCACGGCACAACGGTGCAGATCGCCTACACCGTGGAGCGTCTGGACGATGTCAGTCAGCAATCCCCCGTTACGCAAATCAGCGTGGAGGCTTTGCCAGTGAATGCCGGCCCTCCGCGCTTTGAATGAGCGGGAGGGCGGTTCGATCAACGTTTGGCTTGTGCGACGCGTCGTGCGGCATCGGTCAGCAATCGCTCAGTTGCATCGAAGCCGAGGCAGCCGTCGGTGATCGATACGCCGTAGCTTAGAGAACTGCTCAGCGGCTGGCAGCCTTCGAACAGGTGAGATTCCAGCATCATGCCGATCAGCGAGTGGTTTCCACGCAGGCGTTGTTCAAGGACGTCATTGAAGACTGCCGGCTGGCGCAGTGGATCCTTGCCGCTGTTGGCATGGCTGCAATCGACCATGATCCTGCTGGGGATCTTCAGTCTGCTGAGCTCGGCGCTGATGTTGGCCACGCTGGTTGCATCGTAGTTCGGCCCTTGATGGCCACCGCGCAGCACGATGTGGGTGTCAGCGTTGCCGGCTGTCTGCACGATCGCCGGATGCCCTTGGCTGTCGACGCCGAAGTGTCGATGCGGATGGGCTGCCGAGCGCATGGCGTCGACAGCAACGGCGGCGCCGCCGTCGGTGCCGTTCTTGAAGCCCACCGGCATGTTCAGGCCGCTGGCCATTTCGCGGTGGATTTGCGATTCGGTGGTGCGGGCACCAATGGCCACCCAGCTCAGCAGGTCATCAAAGTAGTTGGCGGCCATGGGTTGCAGCAGTTCGGTAGCGACCGGTAGTCCGAGCCGGATCATTTCCAGCATCAGTTCGCGCGACAGCGTCAGACCGGCAGCCATGTCGTCAGAGCCGTCCAGATGCGGATCGTAGGCCAGACCTTTCCAGCCGATCGTCGTTCGCGGCTTTTCGACGTAAGCACGCATGACCAGCAGCATTTCACCGCTGACATCTTCGGCCAGTCGAGCAAGTTTGCTGGCGTATTCGATTGCCGACTGCGGATCATGGATGGAGCAGGGGCCAACGATGACCAGCAGGCGCGGGTCTTCACCGTCGAGGATGGCGCGCACCGCCTGGCGATGGGCATTGACCTGCTGATGCAGGGAGTGGCTGAGCGGTAATTGCTGTTTGAGTTGCAACGAGCTGGGCAGACGCAGGGTCAGCGCTTCGTTGGCAGAATCGAGGGTGGACAGCGGCAAAGCGGAAACTGAAGAGTTCATGTTCGGTCTTCCTGGGCGGATGGCGGGTTTTTCCCGCGCACTCGGCCCTACTGGGGTGTTCGACAAATGGCCGTACTGGCTAGGCATGTGTGTTTGCCACCTGTGGGTGACCGATCGGAGGCGGCAGGCTGTCCCGAGCGGAGGCTGGTAAATCGCCAGGCGCTAAAGCTGTCGTAACGGTAATAAGTGGCGTAGTTCATGGTGTAATCCTCGAAATGTGGTGTGTCGCTGAAAGTGATGGGCCTGAAAAAACAAAACCCCCGGTCGGGAGGCCGACCGGGGGTTGAGAAATCTCTGGTAGGCGACCCGTTATCATGGGCGCCGTTTGGGTATCAGGCGCGCCAGTGGCTAAACCAATACCCAAAATAAAAGTTGTCTGGAGCGCAGGCGTCGTTCACCCGCGCAGCCGCAATCGAGCGCGAGGCGCTGGCGATGCAAGACTGTGAAGGGGCGTTGAACATGGTCTGTCTCCGATGAATACGCCGAGCTTACTCGACGCTGATACGCGTCAGCAATCAGAAAATGCTATTGCGTGCCGAGCGAAACGGCTATCACTGGCAAACGATCTGGTTAAAGTACATTTTTACGATTGGAGAGAGCTGAATGAGTTATCGAATTCGGCATGCCACCCATGATGATCTTGCTTTTGCGCGGGATCTGACCTGTCGCAACATGCTGCGCTATTACATTGACCACGATCTGTTGTGGCAGGACGAGGCATTCGACGCAGGCTGGCAGCATCGTGAGAACTGGATGATCCTTCAGGATGAACTGCTGATCGGCTTTGTCAGTCTGAGCCAGGATGCCCGAGCGCTGTACATACGCGAATTGCAGATTGATCAGCCCTGGCAAGGGCAGGGCGCCGGTTCCTGGGCCATTAGTCAAGTTACCGAAATGGCTCGTCAGGCAAGACGACCGGCACTGCGACTGACAGTGTTTGACAATAACCGGGCGCAAGAACTGTATGCACGCAAAGGACTGCACATCGTGGGCAGGGATGAGTGTTTCCTCAGAATGCAGCTCGATTTGAGTACAGCTGTGCTCTGAAACCCACAGCCGGCAAGCCCTGAATGACGAATTGAAACTTTTTAAATGCGGCTTTCCGCTAGGTCTGTCTGGCACTTTTTGCTAAGGTGTCCGGCATCCCAATAAGACCATATCGCGAGGTGTCTGCTTGATTAGGGTGCTAGTGGTCGACGACCATGATCTCGTTCGCACAGGCATTACACGAATGCTGGCCGATATCGATGGCCTGCAGGTGGTGGGTCAGGCCGAGTCAGGTGAAGAGTCCCTGATCAAAGCCCGTGAATTGAAGCCTGACGTAGTGCTCATGGACGTCAAGATGCCCGGCATCGGCGGCCTCGAAGCCACGCGGAAACTGCTGCGCAGCCACCCGGACATCAAGGTGGTTGCCGTTACGGTGTGCGAGGAAGACCCTTTCCCGACGCGTTTGCTGCAGGCCGGCGCCGCCGGTTACCTGACCAAGGGCGCGGGTCTGCCGGAGATGGTTCAGGCCATTCGGCTGGTTTTCGCCGGGCAGCGTTACATCAGTCCGCAGATCGCTCAGCAGCTGGCGATCAAATCATTCCAGCCAACCAATGATTCGCCGTTCGATGCCTTGTCGGAGCGGGAAATCCAGATTGCCTTGATGATTGTCGGCTGCCAGAAGGTCCAGATCATTTCCGACAAGTTGTGCCTGTCGCCGAAAACCGTGAACACCTACCGCTACCGCATTTTCGAGAAGCTTTCGATCAGCAGCGACGTCGAGCTGACACTGCTCGCGGTGCGTCACGGCATGGTGGATGCCAGCGCCTGACCATGACCGAGACATTTGATTCCAGTGCTTTCCTGTCGACCGTCAGCGGTCGCCCGGGCGTCTATCGCATGTTCGACAGCGAGGCGCGCCTGCTGTATGTCGGCAAAGCCAAAAACCTGAAGAAACGTCTGGCGAGCTACTTTCGCAAGACCGGGCTGGCGCCGAAAACGGCTGCACTGGTCGGGCGTATCGCTCAGGTCGAGACGACCATCACCGCCAACGAAACCGAAGCGCTGCTGCTGGAACAGACGCTGATCAAGGAGTGGCGCCCGCCGTACAACATCCTGCTGCGCGACGATAAATCCTATCCGTACGTGTTTCTCTCCGACGGACAGTTTCCGCGCCTGAGCATCCATCGCGGCGCAAAAAAGGCCAAGGGCAAGTATTTCGGCCCCTATCCGAGTGCCGGCGCCATACGTGAAAGCCTGAGCATCCTGCAAAAAACCTTTTTCGTCCGTCAGTGTGAAGACAGCTATTACAAGAACCGCACCCGTCCGTGCCTGCAATACCAGATCAAACGCTGCAAGGCACCATGCGTGGGCCTGGTCGAGCCTGACGTCTACGCCGAAGACGTACGCCACTCGGTGATGTTCCTCGAAGGTCGCAGCCACGCGCTGACCAACGAGCTGTCCACCGCGATGGAAGAGGCAGCGATCAATCTCGAATTCGAACGCGCGGCCGAATTGCGCGACCAGATTGCCTTGCTGCGCCGGGTGCAGGACCAGCAGAGCATGGAAGGCGGAACCGGCGATATCGACGTTATTGCCGCATTCGTCAACCCAGGCGGCGCCTGTGTCCACCTGATCAGCGTGCGCGGCGGGCGCGTGCTCGGCAGCAAGAATTTCTTCCCGCAGGTCGGCATTGAGGAAGACGTTTCCGAGGTCATGGCAGCGTTCCTCGGTCAGTACTACATCAGTAGCCCCGAACGCGATCTGCCGAGCGAACTGATCGTCAACGTGGTTCACGAAGACTTCCCGGCGTTGATCGAAGGGATTCACACCTTGCGCGGCCGTGAGTTGGCCATCAGTCATCGGGTGCGCGGTACCCGTGCGCGCTGGCAGCAACTGGCGGTGACCAACGCTGAGCAAGCGTTGGGCGCGCGTCTGGCCAACCGTCAGCACACCGCCGCGCGATTCGATGCGCTGGCTGAAGTGCTGAATCTGGATGAACCGCCGCAACGCCTGGAATGCTATGACATCAGTCATTCCAGCGGCGAAGCCACGGTGGCCTCCTGCGTGGTGTTCGGGCCGGAAGGCGCGATCAAGTCGGATTATCGCCGCTACAACATCGAAGGCGTCACCGCCGGCGACGATTACGCGGCCATGCACCAGGCGTTGACTCGCCGCTTCAGCAAACTCAAGGACGGCGAGGGCAAGTTGCCGGACATCCTGCTGGTCGACGGTGGCAAAGGCCAATTGTCGATGGCCCGTGATGTGCTGAACGAACTGGCCGTACCGGATCTGATTCTTTTGGGCGTGGCCAAGGGCGCCACGCGCAAGGCCGGTTTCGAAACGTTGTATCTGAATGATGCAGCGCACGAGTTCACCTTGCGCGGCGATTCACCCGCCTTGCACCTGATTCAGCAGATCCGCGATGAGGCGCACCGCTTCGCAATTACGGGGCATCGCGCTCGTCGCGGCAAGACCCGCCGAACCTCAACGCTGGAAGGCGTGGCAGGGGTAGGGCCGACACGTCGCCGTGACCTGTTGAAACATTTTGGTGGATTGCAGGAGCTGTCTCGTGCAAGCATCGAAGAGATCGCCAAAGCCCCGGGGATCAGTAAAAAGCTCGCTGAGTCGATTTATGCGAACCTGCATAGTGAGTAGAATGCCCCTTCACCTCGTAGCCAGTTGTGCCGATGAATATCCCTAATCTGATTACCGTTCTACGCGTCCTGCTCATCCCGATCTTTATTTTGCTGTTCTATCTGCCCTACGAGTGGAGTTACATGGCCTCCGCTTCGGTGTTCGCCTTCGCGGCTGCGACCGACTGGCTCGATGGTTATCTGGCGCGCCGATTGGAGCAAAGCACACCGTTCGGTGCCTTCCTCGATCCGGTCGCCGACAAGCTGATGGTCGCTGTTGCCTTGGTCCTGCTGGTGCAGGAACACGGCAATCTCTGGCTGACGCTGCCAGCGGCGGTCATCATCGGTCGTGAGATCGTGATTTCGGCACTGCGCGAATGGATGGCCGAACTCGGCGCCCGGGCACAGGTGGCCGTTTCTAATCTGGGCAAATGGAAAACAGCGGCGCAAATGCTCGCGCTGGTGATTCTGCTGGCTCATCCAAAGGCATTCAGCTTCTGGGTCGTGCTCGGTTATACGCTGCTGATCGTATCGGCAGGGCTGACCCTGTGGTCGATGGTTCAATACCTTCGCGCTGCCTGGCCGCACCTGAAGACCGATGTCGAAAAGAAATAAAAGTTTTTTGAATCAAGGGGTTGACGGGGCATCTTAATTCTATAGAATGCGCCACACCAAGCGGGAATAGCTCAGTTGGTAGAGCACGACCTTGCCAAGGTCGGGGTCGCGAGTTCGAGTCTCGTTTCCCGCTCCAATTTGTACAGTGTTTGTTGTTGTGCTACTGACAGCGAATACTTTGAGGCCGAGTAGCAAAATGGTTATGCAGTGGATTGCAAATCCACCTACGCCGGTTCGATTCCGACCTCGGCCTCCACTATCAAAAACCCCGTAGATCAATGATCTACGGGGTTTTTTGTTGTCTGCAAAAAAAGTGGTGTTCACCTGTTTGCCCAGGGTCAATCAGTCAAGCACGATCCGGTCTGAATGTGGCTGGCACCTTCCACCGTCAGATTCGAGAAAAAGATGCAGCCAATGAGCCGCGCGAACAGCGTCAATGTCTCTGCAAGATCGGGGTTGTCAAACAGAACAGCCCTTGAGTCCAGAGCACATAAGGCACCCCAAAGTCTCCCGTCCGGCAGAAAAACAGGCGCGCCTGCGTAGCTTTCAATCGAATATTGCTTCACCACAGGACGTGACGACAGTCGTCCATCCTGGCTGATTTGTGGAAGGAAGAGGGCTTGCGGATTTCGTCGAAACTCACTGCAAAGGGTGGTTTCCAGATCCAGCGTATCGCCGACATTTATTCCCAGTTCAATCGGATCGTACGCCGAACAAACGATCCACTCTGTTTCAGTGAATTTTGCGATTCCGGCAAAGCGTGTACCGGTCAGACGGGTGACAAGCTGCAGGATATTGGTGGTCGCTTCGATCTCGGCGATCGCCGAGCGCTCCTCTTGGCTTAAAGACGCTTTTAGAACGGTGTCACTCATTTGCATGGAATCAAATCTCCTGATTGCTTGTACATCCCTGAGCTCTGCTCTGGTGACGTTCTGTGCGGCGTGATCGTGGTTGAAGGGGGGCGTGCTGATTACCCTTTGATTATTGATTTCGGCGCCAACCTTTAGCGTAGACATCCAGTCCAGTCTTGGGTTGCCTGCTCATAATCTCAATCGATGAAACATCTGTCACCCGTGCAGCTAAGGTGATGGTGAGCATCTGAATCTTTTGAGTTTATCGTCCCAATTTCCAGTCGGGTTGCTGCGATTTGCCAGTAACCTCGGCGTCTACTTCAAGCACACTCCGTAGCTCCCTGATTTCTGAGGCTTTTTGATTTTCCGCGGTCAGCGATATTTAGTTCTCAAATCGCGCACTCCAAACTTGCTTCACCGGGACGTGATGTATATATTCCCCGCTCGGCTTTTCAAGCGGCCATCCTGTCAGGATCGCAACCGCAGGGCTGACGAAGCAACACCGCGCTACCGCCCGAATGGCGAAACTGGTAGACGCATGGGACTTAAAATCCCCCGCTCGTAAGGGCGTGCCGGTTCGATTCCGGCTTCGGGCACCATAAATATCAAGGGCTTGCATGACATATGTCATGCAAGCCCTTATTTATTGTGCAATGGAAATGTTTTCCACGCTCCTGACTGGCCATTCCGTCACCGTCTGGTGTTTGGAAATCCACTCCTTTCTTCAGCGTCGACTGCATCCATCAGCGAGTAAGCGTTTCCGGGGCCACAACCCACACACTACATGGCATTTTGTACAACAGATGCTCCACCGTGCTGCCAACCAGTCTGCCTATTCCTCGATGAGTGACGCGGCCCATTACGATCACATCGATGTCGTACGCATCGGCATAGCTGGAAAGCACCTTGGCGGGATCGCCCAGAATCATGTGCTGGTTTTCTGCTGGAATGTTGTTGCGTGCAGCCAGCGCCTGGAAAGCTTCGCCCTGGGCCTCGAACAGTTTCTTGGCTGCGCTGGAAGAAAAGATCGCTGAGGCGTTATTGAAGCCGAACTCGGCAGCGCTGATCGATGACAGGTCATGGGCATAAATCACGTCCAGGCTGCCATTGCAGATACTGGCCAGTCTTGCTGCTTCGCGCAGGATCCGATCGTTGAGGCCCTGGTATTGGCCCTCACGATGGAAGGGGTCGACCGCCGCGACGATTCGGCGTGGCAGTGCGTTTTGAGCGTGGCTGACAAAATGCAGCGGCACCGGGCATTCGCGCAACAGGTGGATGTCCAGCGGCGTAAACATCAGCCGCGACAGCAATGGTTCGTGCTCCAGAGCCTTTATAAGGACAGCCATCGGCTGTTCCTTCAAATGAATGAGGATTTCCTTCAAAGGATTGTCCACCCAGACGACCTCGGTGGTGACGGTCACCCCGATCTTGCGCAGCGGCCGGGCCTGGTCTTCGAGCCATTGATGATGGCGTTCGACATAGCCTAGGCGCATCTGCTCCAGGGCTTGCTCGTTGACCATTCCTGCGGTCGCCAGGCCCTCCAGATAATCAAACGCGACAATATGCAGTGCGGCATCCGACGCTTTGGCCAGTGCGGCGGCGCGGTCGAACGCCGGACTGTTTTTCATCAGCGGCGACACGACCAGCATGAAACGCGATTGCTCAGACATGACAGGACTCCCGAGGGTGGTCACCCAGGCATTGCGCTGCATGCCTGGAATCAGTGAGTAGTGGGGCATGCGCTTATCCTGGAGCGAGCCAGCAGGGCGGGGTTGATATTTATCAACCAGACATCAGCGCGTGGTCGTGAGCGGATGTACGGTCGAGCGAGACCACTGATCCTCGGATAGTTGACCATTATCAACTACGACCCTGCCGCCGCGGCTCAAGCTCTGCTCTGCACTCACCTGTCGGCGGAGGGAAAGCCATCATGGCCACCATGAAAGCCGCAATATTCGTTGAAAAAAACCGCATCGTGCTCGATGACAAGCCGATTCCCGAGGTCGGGCCGCTGGATGCGTTGATCCGCGTGACCACCACAACCATTTGCGGCACCGACGTGCATATCCTGCGCGGCGAATACCCAGTGGCCAGAGGACTGACCATCGGCCACGAACCGGTCGGCATCATTGAGCGATTGGGCTCGCAAGTACGCGGTTTTGTCGAAGGGCAGCGGGTGATTGCCGGTGCCATCACCCCCAGCGGGCACAGTTACGCGTGCCTGTGTGGCTGCGGCTCGCAGGACGGCCCCGACACCCGGCACGGCTTCAAGGCCATCGGCGGCTGGAAGTTTGGCAACACGATCGATGGTTGCCAGGCCGAGTACGTGTTGGTGCCGGATGCACAGGCCAACCTGTGCCCGATCCCCGATCAGTTGAGCGATGAACAGGTGCTGATGTGCCCGGACATCATGTCCACCGGGTTCTCGGGGGCCGAGCGGGGCGAGATCGCCATCGGCGACGCTGTCGCGGTGTTTGCATTGGGCCCGATCGGCCTCTGTGCCGTGGCCGGAGCAGGGCTGAAGGGCGCCACGACGATTATCGGTGTCGACGCGGTGCCCGAACGCATGGCCATGGCGCGCCAGCTGGGGGCGACTCATACCGTCAATTTCAAGGACGGCAATGTGGTGGAACAGATCATGGCATTGACCGATGGCCGTGGCGTGGATGTGTCCATCGAAGCGCTGGGCTCCCAAGGCACGTTCGAGTCGGCATTGCGGGTGCTGCGCCCGGGCGGGCGTTTGTCCAGCCTCGGGGTGTATTCCAGCGATCTGCACATCCCGCTCGGGGCGTTTGCCGCCGGATTGGGCGATTACAGCATCGTTTCCACCCTGTGCCCGGGCGGCAAGGAACGCATGCGTCGACTGATGGCCGTGGTGCAGAGCGGCGCCGTCGATCTGTCACCGCTGGTGACTCACCGTTTCAGACTGGACGACATCGAGCAGGCGTATGAGTTGTTCGCTCATCAACGCGACGGAGTCATGAAAGTCGCAATCACTCCTTGAAAGCACCTTGGCGTGCCGCTGAAACCGGGGTTTCCATGAACATCAAGATCACTGAAAAACACGCTCCCCACGGCTGGGTCGTGCACATGGATGACTGGGATGTGGGCTTCAGGAGCCTCAAGGCTGCGCAGGAATTTGTCGAGGTGCTTGAGGCCCGTATCAACGCCCCTCACGAGTGGCCGAATGCGTTTGCCCAGCCGTTGCCAGCAAGGCCGGCAACGGCTCGCCGCATCAGCGCAAGTGTTGAATGCTCGCCATAAGCCGAGCAGGGTGCGCAAACCCTGCGGGACGCTACCCATGAATGAGGTTTTTGATCTGTCCGGCGCCGCTGCGGCGTTGGGGATCGGCATGCTCATCGGTCTTGAGCGTGAACGGCACAAGGGTACTGGCGATGCGCGACACTGCGCCGGCTTGCGCACGTTCGCCATTACCGCGCTGTTGGGATATGTCGCGCTACAAGTCGGCGGTGGCCTGCTGCTGGGGATCATCGCTGTCTGTGTCACGTTGCTGACCAGCGTCGCCTACTGGCGCAGTCAGAGCGACGATCCCGGGGTGACCAGCGAGGTGGCGTTGACCGCAGTGCTGGTCCTGGGCGCGTTGTGCGCAACCGCGTCGGCGCTGGCCATTGCCCTTGGCGTGGTGATCGCGGGCCTTCTGGCGTATCGCCAGGCGCTGCATCACTTTGCCAACAGCCAGTTGTCCGAAACGGAAATGCGTGATGGCCTGATCCTGCTGATCGCAGCGCTGGTGATACTGCCTTTGGCACCGGACCGGTATATCGGCCCGTACGCCGCGATCAATCTGCGCACCATTTGTACCGTGACGGTGTTGCTGATGCTGGTCGGCGCGTTCGGCCACATTGCCGTGCGCGCCCTGGGCTCGCGCTATGGCTACGTCATCAGCGCGATTGCATCCGGCTTCGCCTCCAGTACCGTGACGATCGCGACCATGGGCCAACGCCTTGCCCATGAGCCGGACAACATCCGCATCCTCGGCGCGGCGGCGATTTTTTCCAATCTCGCGACGGTGATACAGATCGGCCTGATCCTGACGATGGTTGATGCGGATCTGCTGAACAGTGTATGGGCGCCACTGCTTTTCGGCTTGATCGCCACGTTGTTGTACGGCGCCTGCCTGATGTTCCCAGACCCCACACGAGGGAGCCGCAGCAAGCCGGTCGACACGGCAGGGGCGTTCAATCTGAAACTCGCGGTCATCGTGACACTGACCCTTACCGGCATCACATTCGTCTCATCGGCCATGCTCAGCCACTTTGGTCAGGCAGGTCTGTGGCTTACCGCAATGCTTTCGGGCTTTGCCGATGCGCACTCTGCCACAGCGTCCATCGCCAGCCTGGCCAAGGCGGGCCAGGTGCCTTATGACTCGATAGCGGTGCCAGCGCTGATTGCCGTCAGCAGTAACTCGGTGAGCAAATGCGTGGTGGCGTGGGTCAGCGGCGGCAGGCGTTTCGCTGCCTGCGTGATCCCGGGCCAGGTATTGCTGACCTTGGCCATGTGGGCGGGCAACGTGCTGTTTTGAGCGCAGTCAGTGCTCTTGCTGACAAAGATCAAGCTGCCAATGGCCACAGCATTCACCCTGAAGTCTGTTTCTCCTGGCTGGCCGCATGCCGAGGTATCCCATGTCACAGACTCCGCGTTTACTGTTGATCGCTCCTTCAGCCATGGAGCGCACGCCGGCGTTCGAGCGCGCGGCTGCACTGGCCCAGGCCATGCAGTTGCCGTTGCACATCGTGGCCTTCGACTACTTGCAGGCGCTGGCCGTGGCAGGGCTGTTTGCCCCCGAGCAGATCCGCCTCGCCCGCGATGGTTATCTGCGCACTCACCGGCAGTGGCTCGCAGAGCAGGCTTCATTGCTGGCGAGGCATCAGATCATGGTCACCAGCGAAGTGATGTGGGTCCAGGATCCCTTCGCCGAGATCCTGCAGTTCATCAACGAAATGCCGTTGCTATTGATCATCAAGGATGTGCAGCACGAGTCCGTGCTGGAGTGTATTTTCTACACCCCGCTGGACTGGCAACTGTTGCGCGATTGCCCGGTGCCGGTGCATCTGGTGACCGACGACACCCATCCGCGCCCACGCCGTGTGCTGGCTATCGTCGATGTCTTGCGCAGCGAAGAGCAGGACTGCGTGTTCAACGATCAGATCATCGATGCCGCCGCCCAACTCGCCGCGCAGTGCGATGCCAGTCTAGATGTGGTGCATGTTTACGACTGGACGGCGGTTTACGCCACGGACATGGGGTTCGGCGCACTGCCGCTGGCGACCGGGATTCATGAAGCGCTGGGCACTGCGCAGCATGAGGCATTTACGGCCTTGGCCGAGCGCCACGGCGTGCCGGTCTCATGCCGGCACTTCATCGAGGGCGCGCCGGTGCACAGTATCTGCGGGTTCGCCATCGACAAGCAGATTGACGTCATTGTCATGGGCACAGTGCAGCACCACGGCTTGAGCAAGTTGTTAGGCACCACCGCCGAACAGCTGCTGCATCGGGCACCTTGCAGTGTGCTGGCGATCAAGCCGCAACCCACACTGCAATCCTGAGACACGATCGCCCCGAGGTGAATCGTTGGCCGACCCACCTCAGGGCGATTCATTTACAGGTCAAGACGATGAATGACCTGGCGTGCGTCGTCAGGATCATTGTGGGTTTCGAAGCCCAGGCTTTTGGCCAGGTCGCGCATCGCCGCGTTACTGGCGGCATCGACTGAGTACATCTGGCGGAATCCGTTGCGGCGGGCTGCCTTGATCAGATGCTCCATCAGCAACGTGCCCAAGCCCAGGTGCTGCCATTCATCGGCGACCGTCACCGCGCACTCGCATTGATGGGCGCCTGTGCCGGCATAGCGGCTGATGCCGATTTCGATCAACTTGCCGTTCTCGTAAACCAGTGCAATGAAGGCGGTGCGCTGTTTGTTATCGGTGTCCATCAACTGGTCTAGCAGAGCGGTGCCGGGTTCGCTGATCTGGGCGAGAAAACGCATGTGCCTGGATTCGGGGGACAGGCGCTTGATGAAGTCGTATTCGCGCAGGCGATCCTTCTCCCTGAGCGGCCGGATCAGGACATGGCGGCCGTCCTTGAGCGCCTCAATCCAGTATTGTCCGGCGACCCCCGCATAAGCGGCCACGGCCTGATCGTTGTGGTCTTTGACGGTGAGCATGGTCATTCTCCATCCGGTTCGAGAGGCTGGCGGGCGTTGAAACAGCGTCCGCTTGCCTCCCTTCTACGCGGTTGCCCACGGCGACATCTGATCTACATCAGACAGCTGCCATGCGCCTCGCTCATTGACCCGGGCTTGATGTAAATCAACGCCGGGCAAGGGCGAGCGGGCGCAGTCTTGAAGCCTGCCGGCCCACCGCGCCGGTGCCGAGCGGAGGTGTGTGATGGGCCAATATGAACGTCTGTTGCTGGTCGCTGACCAGACGCTGCATCAATCAGCGGCGATGCTGCGTGCCATCGCGCTGGCCAAGGCGAGCGGGGCGGCGCTGGATGTGCGGGCCTTTGTTTCGCCGGTGCCGATCACCCATCTGTGGGAGGAAAAAATCGATGACGTGGATGCTCAGCGCTATCAGCGGCGCTACCGTCGCTGGGTGGCCGATGAGCTCGAGCAGCTCAGCAACCAGGGGCTGGACGGCACCGTTGACGTGGTCTTCTCCAGCCATCCGCTGCTGGACATCCTGAAGACCGTCCATGTGCTCAAGCCCTACCTGTTGATCAAGGACGTGCGACTGGAACCGGCGCTCAAGCGCGTGTTCATCACGCCGCTCGATTGCCACCTGCTGCGTGAGTGTCCGATTCCGGTGCATCTGGTCAATCAGATTCGCTATGCGTTGCCGCATCGTGTCGTGGCAGCCGTGGACCCGTTCGATCCGGATACCCAAATCAGTGGCTTGAACGACGTGATCATACGGTCGGCGAACGCTTTGGCGTTGCAATGCGACGTGCCGTTGCACCTGCTCTGCGCCTACGATTTGTCCGCTGCCTTCAACGGCGAAGCGCCAGTGGTCAACGGTGGCTGGAACGAAGATTTGGCGAACGAACTGCGTCAGACACTGCATCAGGCTTTTGTCGCCCTTGCCGATCGCCACGGCGTGCCACCTGAGCGTCGACACTTCGTCATGGGCCATCCAGTGCAGGTCATCAATGAGTTCGTCGAGCAGTACCTGGCCGACGTGGTGGTGATGGGCACGGTTCATCGCGTGGGCATCGAACGCGTGATCGGCAGCACCACCGAGCGCGCCTTGTATTCGGTGCCGGGGAGCATTCTGGCGGTGAGGAAAGAGCCTGTGCGGTGAGCATGATCGCAGCGTAGCGAGCCGGCCTGTTCGCTGGCCCGCTAGGGTATTGCATAGATCCTGAAGAGCTTTTTGGCGGCACTGTTGGCGCCGCCCAGATGTTTGTCGAATGCCTGTTCAATTTCGCCGGATCGGTACATTTCACTCAGCGCCGTGTCGACCAGCAGACGAAAGTCCTCATCCTCTCGATCCACTGCCATCGCCGTCGGTGCGTACTCGAAAATCCGCTCCAGCAGCACCAGGTTGCCCGATGGATAATTTCTGGTCAGCAGATGTTTGAGCATCATGCGTTCAGCGAAGAAGGCATCGGCTTTGCCATTGGCAACCAGCTTCAGACCGGCTTCTGCGTTTTCTACGGTGACCAGCGTGGCTACCACACCCAGCAATCGCATCTGCTGTTGTATCCACGTTTCGGTGACCCCGCCGGCGATGGCGGCATACGTCTGGTTGGCCAGACCACGGTTCACCGTGGCTCGCCACGTTGGTCCGGTATGGGCCACTTTGCCATTCAGCACATTGAGCAAGGTTTCGGACGCATCCTGGCGCACCACAGCCGAGAGGCCAGCGGTGTAAATCGGCACCGAGTAACTGACGATCCTGCGCCGCGCCAGCGTGGGTGGGGTCGGCGTACAAAGAATGTCGATCCTGCCGGAACTGACAGCGCTCATCTCGTCGTTGAGCGAGACCGCTTGGTACTGGATTTTCAACGCCGGCACATTCAGATCGATCCTGACCTTCTCGGCTATTTTCAGACAGAGATCGATGGCATAGCCGCTGGCTTTATCGGCGGCCTGATCACTGAACGGCATGAAGTCAGGCACGTAGCCAAGGGTGATCGCTTGACTGGCACGGATGCGCTCCAGCGTGTTGCCATGGGTCACTACCGGTAGCAGCGCAAGGACGCAGGCGAGCAGCAGGTGGTGGGCTCTGATCAGTTTCACGTTCATGCGCGCGGTTCCTCGAATTCAGATATCTGTGCTGTACCGAAGACTTCGATCAAGGGTTATCAGGCCGGGGGCCGACAGGCGCAGGGGCATCGACAAAACGTTTGGCAAGGAAACCGTAAAGCAGGTAGCCGAACACCAGGACCAGGATGCCGCCGAACACCGCGTCCTTGCCGCAGGCATACAGCGCATACAAGGAATAGGCCACGGCAACCACTAACAGCAGGGTATTGCGCGTGTATACGGCTGCGCTGACTCTGGCTTTGTACATCATGACCAGCAGCCCGGTGGCTGCCGTCACATAGGGAATCAGGTTGGTCACCGCCGCGAGGCTGACGAGTTTTCCAAACTGCGCGCTCGCGTTCGGCGAAATGGTCGACAGCGCCATAAAGGTCTGCAGGACGCCGCAGACCAGCATCCCGACGATGGGGGCGTTGCGTGCGCTGACCTTGCAGAAAAATTTTGGAAACATGCCCTGATCAGCGGTCACTTTGGCAGTTTGCGCCAAGGTGAACTGCCAGCCCAGGAGCGAGCCGACACAGGCCATCACCGCGAGCGCCATGATGATGTTGCCGACCAGGGGATTGAACATGTGCGCATAAACGAGCGCGAAAGGCGCTGAAGAGTTGGCCAGTTCGGCGTTGGGAATAATGCCCTGAATGACCGTCGTCGATAGCACATAGACCACCGCTGCCCCCAGTGTCCCGAACAGGCAGGCCAGCGGTACGGTGCGCTTGGGGTTTTCCACCGCATCTGAGGCCTGGGCTGCCGACTCCATGCCGAGAAACGCCCAAAGCGTGAGGGGAATCGCTTTGCTGATGGCCTCGGATATCGGCAGTTGGTTCGGGTTCCAGGCGGCGATGATCAGCTCGGGTTTGAACCAGAACCAACCGATGATGCTCAAGCCCGCTACAGGAATGATCACCCCCCACACCGTAACCGCGCCAATCCTGCCGGTGATGCCTGGGCCGCCGAAATTCGCCACGGTGGTCAGCCAGAGCAGGCCGACCGTTCCAACGAATAAAGGAATGGCGCCGCTTCCCAGCCAGGGCATGAACGACGTCATGTAGCCCACTGCCGAAATGGCCACCGCCACGTTGGCGATGGCCAGCGACAGGAAGTACAGGTACGAGCACAGAAAAAAGCCTGACTTTGCATGCGCCTCTTCGGTGTAGGCGGATAGCCCGCCTGAGCGCAGGCAGAAGATCCCGCATTGGGAAAAGCAGTACGCGATAGCCATCGAGCCGACAGCGGTGACGATCCATGACAGCAATGAAACAGCCCCGAGTTGGGCCATGCTCGTCGGCAACATGATGATGCCTGAGCCCATCATGTTCACCGTCACCAGTGTGGTGAGCCCCATGAGGCTCATTTTCTTGCTTGAGTCGGCCATTGGAGTTCCCTCGATTTGCGCAACGCGTCACCGCTCAGCCATCGAACGCACTGGGAGACAGGCTCAGGCTGCCGACGAAAACGGCGACGGGCTATCTGAGCAACTGCCTGAAAAGGCTCATGCGCCTGCCCATTCCTTGTGCTGTGAGGGTTGTTCGGGCAGACGCTTGATCACGTTTTCCTCACAACCCTAGTCGCGGCAGACGGTGGCATTTCTGACAATTATCAATTAATCCGATTTGCCAGCCGTGACACCCATGGATTGGCACTCAAGCCATGGAGCAGCACGCTGAGTAAAACGGTACAGGCCGCCACGGCTACCAACGTCCGACCGGTTTGCAGAGGGTAGTCCAAAATCATTATGGCGAAGACGATGCTGGCCAAACCTCGCGGGCCGAACCAGCCGATGAACAGGCGGGTTTCGAAATCGAAGCCGGTTCCCGCCAGGCTGACAAGTACCGGCACGATGCGAATCACGGTCAGACTGAGCAACGCATACAGCCAGACATCGACCGTGAAACTGCTCCAGACCGAAGGGATCACCAGCGCGCCGAACACGACCCAAGTGATGATCGACAGCAGGCTGGCGAACTCTTCACTGGCCTTGAGCAGGTCATGTTTTTGTTCAGCAAACAGATAGCTGGCGAGCAGCCCGCCGACGAACGCGGCGATAAACCCGCTACCACCCAGTGTTTGGGCGGTGGTAAAGCAAAGCACCGCCAACCCGGGCAGCGTCAGCTGCGACCACATCGGTGTCTGCCAGTGATGTTTTGCAGAGTAGCGCTGCATCAGCCAGGCCATGAAAGTCAGGGTGCCGCCGATGAGCGCGCCGATACCAAGCTCCTCGAAAAAAAGCTCTATCGCCAGCGAGAGGGGGGACTGCGTGTGCTCTTCGATCAACAAGGCCAGGAACATCAACAACACCGGAACACAAATGCCGTCGTTGAGCCCGCTTTCCACGTTCAATCCCTCACGCACGGGCGCCGCAACCTTGGGATTGCTCACGACAGCCTTGCCCAGCGCTGCGTCTGTGGGGGCCAGAAGGATTGCCAGCAACGCCAACTCGATCAAGGGCGCTTGCGGGAATAGCCAGATACCCAGCAGCCAGCCACTCAGTATGGTCAGCGGCAGACCGATCAACAGCAAGCGCAGCGGTAATCCTTCGTGCGCCTTGAGAACCTTGAGATCAGCATTGGCGGCATCGCTGAACAGGACAATCGCCAATGTCAGTTCTGCAAGAATCCTGAGCCCATGACTATCGATCCGAGGTTGCAGAATGCCCAGAAACGCCGGGCCGAGAATCAGACCCGCCAGCATGAACATCAGTGGTCCATTGAGCAGACGTGACTCGAATCGCCCGGCAAATATGCTGTAGGTCAGAATGAAAGCGGCAAGCAGGGCGAGGTTCTGATACATGACCGCTTGCCTGTTGTGATGGCTGCCACAGCCATGGCAGTACGGGCCTTCTCAGGCGGGCATGGACGCGCTCAATGACTCTGTCGGTTGCAGCCCGACACCATCTGCTTGAGGCCGTCCATGTTGCGGATTTTCACGTCACGCGCGGTGATTTCCACCAAGCCCTGATCGCGCAAGTGGGCAATGCCGCGGCAAATGGTCTCCAGACGCAGCCCAAGGTAGGAGCCGATTTCTTCGCGGCGCATTTTCAGCACGAACTCTTTCGAGGAATAGCCACGGGAGCTGAGGCGTTGTGAGAGGTTGAGCAGGAAAGCCGCCAGGCGCTCATCGGAGTTCATGTTGCCCATGAGCATCAACATGCTGTGGTCGCGCACGATTTCCCGGCTCAGCAGCTTGTTGAGGTTGTGCTGCAGGGATGGCAGGCTTTGCGCGAGTTTTTCCAGCTGTGCGAAGTGAATAGGACAGACTTCGCTGTCTTCCAGCGCATACGCAGTACACGCGTGTTGATCGATGCTGATGGCGTCCAGCCCGAGCATTTCGCCGGGAATATGAAAACCGGTCACTTGCTCGCGGCCATCGACGGAGACCACGCTGGTCTTGAACGAACCTATTCGCACAGCGTACAGCGAGCGCAGCGGGTCTCCGGTCCGGTAGAGAGCGGCACCTTTCTTCACCTTGTATCGCTGCACGATCAGCGTGTCGAGCCGCTCGACCTCCGCGCCCGTCAGGCCAAGCGGCAGGCATAACTCGACCACGCTGCAGTTGGAACAGGCAGTTTTGAGAATCGGCGGGGGCGAGTGGGCTTCAAGCATGGATTAGCAGCCTCCAATGAGTGTGATAAGCATAGAAGTCTTCGCAGCGCACGTGCCTTTCGTTTGGCGTGCCAGCGTGATTACGGACGAACGGCGGGGAGGGGAATCACAAAGGCAACGGCCTCTGCGCCGCTCTTGTGTCGCAGGGTTGATGGGGAGACTTGATGCATATCAAGCGTGGCGGTTGGCAGAGTTGCAGAATCGTCCAATGGCGCTGACTGGAAATACACGTGATGTTCAGGCTCAAACGAATTCTGTTGATCGCACCTGCCGAAATGACCCGCACCCCGGCGTTTGATCGCGCCCAGGCGCTGGCTCGGGCCACTGGCGCGTTGCTGCACATCGTGGCGTTCGATCATGTCCAGTCCCTGGCGTTGGCCGGTCTGTTCGACCACGACGCCATGGCGCAAGCGCGTGAAGGCTATTTGCAGATGCATCGCCAGTGGCTGGAGCAGCAGGCCCGGTTTCAACGTGGCGCCGGCGTGCAAGTCAGCACCGAAGTGGTCTGGGCCAGGGCCACGCCGGCGCATGTACTTGAGTACATCAATGACTTTCATGTCGATCTGGTGATCAAGGATGCTCACCATGTTTCAGCGCTCAATCAAACGTTTCATCCGCCATTGGACTGGCTATTGGTACGAGATTGTCCCGCCTGCGTGCATCTGGTCACCGAGGCCGCACATCCGAAACCCTTGAAGATACTGGCGGCCGTTGACCTGTCGCATCTCGAGGATCTGACCCAAGGCCTCAACGACCGGTTACTTGACGTTGCATCGACATTGGCAGCGAAATGCGATGCCTCGCTGCACTTGTTGAATGTGAGCAACTGGTCGGTGGTGGGTGATGCGGCGATGAGTGTGCCGAACTTGAGTCTGGATCACAGTTTGCGCGATGCGATCAACGACACTCAGCAGGAAGCCTTCGATACGCTGGCCGAGCGCTATGGTCTCGATGAAGAACATAGCCACCTGCTCTCAGGTGTCCCGTTCCGGGTGATCGAAGACTTCGCCCGGCAGCACGCGTTCGATCTGCTGGTGCTCGGCATCTGTCACCATCAAGCGCTCGACGGCTTTATCGGCGGCACGGCCGAATGCCTGATGAACCGGGCTCCTTGCAGTTTGTTGATGGTCAAGGCAATGCCTGCCACAGCCTGACCGGTCATCGCAGCAGTTGATGGTAATCGGTTGGGGATAATCCATCAGTGACTGCGCCCGCCGTGTGCGTATTGCCATTGTTGCCAGGCGTGCCGATATTTCTCATCGGCGCGTTTCCTCGCTTCAGTGAACTTGTGCATGGTGTCTGTAGAAAACGGCTCTTCAAGGACGGCATAGGCCCGTTCGCTGAGCCGATCGGCTTCGTGAAACAGTGCGCCACTGTCATCGATCGCGTCGGGGACATTGGCGGTTGTCATGGCTGGATCATTGATGACCATATCGTGAACCTCGCAAAGCAAGAATGAGGGTGGGTTGCGGACCTGTCACCCTGTGGCCGCATCTGTAACTTTCACGCGTTCGAGCAGCTTGTGACTGTCCCTGATCCGAGATGCGGGCGCAGCCGAGTCATGAATCTATTTCGATCCAGTTTGTCGTCGCAGCGATTGATCCAGATCAATGTCGCTCGCCAGTTTCATCGCCGCTTTGTCGGTTTTCCAGGCGCTTGCGCAAGGGTGGTGGACAAGCCTCGATATTCAGGTTTTTCAGGGGGAGGACGCGCACCAGGGGCCTTGCATATGACATTTATCAAGGAAGTCGCCGGGCTATGGCGCAACCTCGATTGACGTTGTTGTCCGGTTCTTTCGGCCCGGGTCAGCGGCGAGTGACATGAGCGCAGACGTCCATCTCTCTGGAGACAAACATGAGCCAATATCAACACTTGTTGCTGATCATCAACCCGGCCCTGCGCCATTCCCCGGCGATAAGGCAGGCCGCCGCGCTGGCTAAAGCCAGCGGCGCGTCGCTGCACATCGCAGCCTTGATCAAATGGTGGGATTTCCTGTCGCTGCTGGAGGAAGGGGATCGGGCAAGGGCCCGTGCGGCCTATTTGCAGGACCATCACGAGTGGCTGGCATGCCAGGCTGCCAGCCTGCGAGCCGAAGGTTTGCGGGTGACGACGGAGGTTGGCTGGTCCGAAGACATGAAACGGGAGATCCTCGATCACGTCACCGTGAACCAGCCCGACTTGCTGATCAAGGAAGTGCAGCACGAATCCTTACTCAAACGCGCTTTGTTTACCCCATTGGATTGGCAGCTGCTGCGTGATTGTCCGGTGCCGGTCTACTTGTTGGGCGCTGCTGGCCCGGGTCTGCCGCGCAAGGTCGTAGCGGCAGTGGATGTAGCTGCAAGCGAAGATGATGGGGGCGCTCTCAATGACCGGATCGTCGAACAGGCCATATCCTTCGCCACTCAGTTTGGTGCAGAGTTGCACCTGTTATATGCCTATGACGTCTCGCAAAACTATCTGGATGAAGTGGTGAACAACTGGACGGTTTCGGAACTGATGAATGCCCGGCGCCAGGAACTGCAAGCGCATTACAGCGCTTTGGCGAGGAAATTCGGTGTGACGGCCGAGCACAGGCATAGCAGGGAGGGACATCCCGTGGCGGCGATCAGTGAGTTTGCCGATGAGCACGATGTGGACGTGATTGTGATGGGCAGGGTTCAACGTCACGGGCTGGAAAAACTGCTGGGAAGTACCACCGAACATATTCTGTACCAGGTTCCCTGCAGCGTACTGGCGGTCTAGCGCAAACGCTGGTGCACCTTACAAAGTCAGCGTTCCGGCCCACAACATCCGGCCAGCGTAAATCGCGACGGCCCAGATGATGATCAACACACCCGTTTCCGGACCGCTGAGCGGCTGGCCCTGGCGCGTTTTCAACGTGCCCAGGTGAATCAACGAGCCAGGCGCGTAGAGCAGAGCGCTGAGCAGCAGGTATTTGGGGCCGGCGGCATACAGCTGAATCAATCGGATGATTATTCCCCTGCCGGAATCGATAACGTCGCCCTCAAACCTCCCTCTGCGCGGTTTGTCAGTTCAATTCGTCCGTTCAGTCGCATCGCGATGGTGTTGACAATGGTCAACCCCAACCCGGCGCCATGCGCCGTGCCACGGCTGTAGAAACGCTCGAACAATCGCTCTCTGTCCGATTCATCGATTCCCGGCCCTTGATCGTCGACCGTCAAATGACAGAAGCCATCGGACTCGCTCAGGTGCACGGTGATCGCACCGTGTTCGGGGGAGAAATTCGCCGCGTTGGTGATCAGGTTATTCAGCGCGATATCGATGGCGGCGGGGTCGGCGAGGACATGAAACGGTTGGTCGCTGACCTCGAAGATCAACTCAAGGTGTTTGCTCAGCAACCACGGTGTCAATTGCACCAGGCTGTTGCGTACGGTTTCGCTGAGATCAATGCGTTGCAGTGGCGGCGGGTCGGGTTTGGGTTCAAGGCGCGCCATGGTCAGCAGCTGGTTGACCAGTCGGCTGGTGCGGTCGACTCCGGAGATCAGAAATTCCAGCGACTCACGACGTTCTTCTTCGGTACCGGCCTCCTGCAGATTTTGCGCATGCACCCGCAGCACCGCCAGCGGCGTGCGCATTTCGTGCGCGGCATCGGCGATAAAGCGACGCTCCCGGCCGAGCACCTCCTGAATCTGCGCGAGCATGCGATTGAGCGCTGCCTGCATGGGCTCCAGCTCACTGGGCAGGGGCGTCAGTTGCAGCGGCTCAAGTGAACCACTGTGACGGGCGCGCAGAGTCGCCGCCATGTCTGCCAGGGGCTTGAGCCCCCAGCCTATGGCCAGCCAGATCATCGCGGCGAGGATCAGGCTGCCGAGCATGTTCGGCCACAGCGTGTGGCGCACGATGCGGTCGACCAGGTCGGTGCGCACATCGTCGCGCTCGCCGACCCAGATGCGCAGGCCGTTCTGCTTGTCTTCCAGCATGAACGCTCGCCATTGCCGACCTTTCAGATCGACCACGTCGCTGAAGCCCGTTCTCGTCGGCGGCGCAGTGAAGGAGGGCGCACTGGCGGTGTGTACCAGCACCTCGCCTTGCGGGTTCCACACCTGGAAGGCGATTTTGCTTTCGTAAGGATGTCCGTCAACCCGTGGCTTGGCTTCCCCGAGAGCCTGATTGAAGGCCTGATACAACTGCGCGTGCTCGGTACTCGCCATCGGCATACGCATCACGCCCTGCAGCAGGCGTGCGTTCTGCGCCAGTTGCGCGTCGTAGACCTCGGCGATTTCGTGGTTGCTGTCATGCACGTTGAAGAGGCTGAGTACCGCCAGACCGGCCAGTAACAGGCCGATGATCAGGGTCAGCGTGCGCCGGCGGATCGAGGTCATCGACGCTCCTCCACCAGATAACCCACGCCGCGGATGGTGCGGATCAGGTCGGTGGAGAACTTCTTGCGCAGGTGATGAATGTGCACTTCCAGGGTGTTGCTTTCCGCTTCTTCATTCCAGCCGTAGAGCAACTGGATCAATTGATCGCGAGTCATCACCCGCCCCGGCGGCGACAGCAGTTCGTGCAGCAACTGATATTCCTTGGGGGTGAGCGCGACCGGTTGGCCTTGATAACTGACCTGCTGGGTGCCGGGGTTGAGGCTGATACCGGCGTGCTCGATCAGCGCCTGGGCGCGCCCGGCACTGCGGCGCAACAGGGCACGCAGGCGGGCTTTGAGTTCGGCGAGGTCGAAGGGTTTGACCAGGTAATCGTCAGCACCGGCGTCGAGTCCGGCAATGCGATCTTCGGTGGCATCGCGAGCGGTGAGAATCAACACCGGCAGGTTCGAACCGCTGTCACGCAGGCGGCGCAACACTTCAAGGCCATCCATGCGCGGCAGGCCGAGGTCCAGCACGGCGACATCAAACGTTTCGCTGAGCAGTGCATGCAAGGCGCTGCTGCCGTCCTTGAGCCAGTCGACCGTGTAACCCTCGCGACCCAGCGCCTGGTAAATGCCTTCACCCAGCGCTACGTCGTCCTCGATCAGTAATAAACGCACGCGCACTCCTTTCAGTCGAGTTTCTTGTTCACGTCCACCAGCAAGGCGTCGATCTCTTTACGACGCCCGGCATCGGCGCTTTCGCGGCCCGCACGGGGTGCGGCTTGTCTGGCCTTGATCAGCGCTGCCTTGGCTTCAGCGTAGCGCTTCTGACGGTAGAGATGGTCGCCCCAGAAGTACAGACTGTCGATGCCATCGGGGTTGAGCTGCAGGGCTTGTTTGAGCAATTGCTCGGCCTTGTCGCTGTCGCCGAAGCCGATCGGCCAGCCCGGTACCCGGTCGTACAATGCAGCGAGGCTGGTGTATGCCGAGCCTTGCAGGGCCTTGGGGTCAAGCGTCAGGGATTTTTCCAGGTCCGCCTTGGCGTCCTTGGCTTTGCCCAGGGCACCAAGCCCGCCTTCGGCACCGGCCCAACTGCTGGTGACGATGCCTTTCCAGATCCAGGCTTCGGCCACATTCGGACGTTGCGTGGTGAACGCGTTGGCTTCGCTGGCCAATTGCTCGAACGCCGCGGCGCGCTGTTTTTCCGCCACCTCGTATTGAATGTGCGCCCAGTTCTGCTGGATGCCGGTGAGACGTTGCTGATCAGCCGGCTCAAGCGCCCAGACACTTTGACTGAGGGCGGCGAACAGCAGGCAAGTGGAAAGTTTTTTCATGGCTTTGAAGCCTCGTTGTCAGGTTTTTCACTGAGACGGCGGATCAGTGGCAATTGCTTGCGCAGGCCGCGATCCACCAGATGCGGCAGTAAGCTGTTCAAACGGACGAAAAACCGCTCCGGCCAGCCTAGGTACAGGTCACGACGGTCGCCGGCAATCGCATGCATCACTGCCGACGCCACGGTTTGCGGATCGTCAACGCTGGCCTTGAGGGCATCGTTCAAGGCTTGCGCAGCGGCGCTGTTCATCGAGGTGCGGGTGGCCCGGGGCGCGACATACAACACGCTGACCCGCGTGTCGGCCAGCTCGCGGCGCAACGCCTCGGAGAATCCGCGCAGGGCAAATTTGCTCGCGCAATAACTGGCGTAACCGGGGTAGCCGATCGAGCCATAGGTCGAGCCGACGTTGACCACCATCGCGCTGTCAGCCTGCTTGAGCTGCGGCAAGAGCATTTTGGTCAGGCAGATTGGCGCGCTGATGTTCACCGCCAGCATCGCGTTGATGTCACTGTCATCGAGCTGTTCGAGCATGGCGAAGTGATTGACCCCGGCGGCGTTGATCAGCAGATTGATGCCGCCGATGCCGTCGGCGGCGGACAACACTTTGCGCCGATCGCTGAGGAAGGTCAGATCGGCGGCGACCCAGCACAGGTTCTGCGGATACCGCTCAAGCAGCGGCAACAGCGCCTCCTGATGCCGCGCCACGGCCAATACCCTGGCACCGGCGGCGCACAAGGCACTGGCGATGGCCAGGCCGATGCCGCCACTGGCACCTGTCAGGACCACGCGGGCTTCATGCAGCTGCATGTTGGGCCTCAGCATCGCGCGGCAGATCACGGAACATGTCGGTGTAGAGGCGATAGACGACTTTCGATGCGTGGATGACCGCCGCTTGATCGTCAGGGTCTTCCAGCTGATTCATCAACCGCCGATAGGTCTGCATGTGCTCGATGTCGAGCGCGCCGTGGGAGCTCAGATAGCTGAATGCCGTTTCCGGCAGCGTCAGGCGATCGCGAATGCTCCCCGCCGCGTGGGTGGCCAGGGCAATGCTGGTGCCTTCGAGCACGTTTACCATGCCGAACAGACCCACCGGATTGCCCCGGGCGATCAGGTCGTAGAGAAAACTGACCATCAGCTCGATCGATAACGACGGCTGACCATCGCGCACGGCGTCGCGATCACCACCACAGGCGGCAATGTCGTTGAGCACCCACTGCTCGTGGCCGTATTCATCTTCAATGTACTCGCACACCGCTTTGCGCAGCCATTCCAGGCGCGTCGGCAGGCGTGCACCGCAAGCCATCATCAGCGGCACGGTGTGGCGCACGTGGTAGTAAGCCTGGGCAAGAAAGGCCCGATAGCTGTCGAGGCTGACCTTGCCTTGCAACGCATCGACGATGATCGGCAGGTTGAACAGCTCGTGGCGTTCGCGTTGCGTGGCTTCTTGCAGGGTGTCGAAAAAACTCATTATGCGGATTCCTCGGAAGTGGCGGATTCGGTCAGTTGCGTGCGGTACTGCGCGATGATGGCGTCGCGGCGCGGCCGGCCATTGGCGGTGAGCAGGCCGTTGGCGGCGGTGAAGGGCTGCGCCAGGCGCGTCCACTGATGCACCTGGGCGTAATCGGGCAACGCCTCGTTCGCTTCGGCGACGGCTGCGGCCAGCTCGGCATCGGTGCAGTCCGGACGATGCGGCCAGAGCAGGGCGTGGTTGTGCGGCATCGCCTCGCCATAGACGAACGCTTGAGCGATGTGGCGGCGCTGGGTCAGTTCCGACTCGACCCATTCCGGGTTGACGTTTCGCCCGTAGCTGGTGACGAATTGGTGTTTTTTGCGGCCCTTGAGATAAAGAAAACCTTCCGGATCGAACTCGCCCAGATCGCCACTCGGCCACCATTGATCGGTATACGCCGGCTCCCCCAGATAACCGAGCAACACCGAACCCTTGATCAGCACTTCCCCGTCCTCGGCCAACCGCACCTCGATATGAGGCAGAGGGCGCCCGACGCTGCCCGGACGGCGTGCGCCGGGGCGATTGAGGCATACGACCGAGGCGCATTCGGACAAGCCGTATCCCTCGTAAACCGATAACCCGATCCGTTGCGCGCGGTGCAGCAGATCCGCTGACACCCGCGCGCCACCGACCGCGGCGAAGAGCAAAGTTTGCGGATCGAAAGCCTTCTGTTCAGCGGCGCTGACCAGAACTTGCAGAAGCTGTGGTACGAGTATCAGGCTCTCCGGCGCACGCTTGGCCAGATAACCGAGCAGGCGCGCAACGTCGATGCCGCTGGCGCCTTGAATGCCGAGGGTTGTCTGGCTTGGCAGGCTCAACACCGCACCGGCGTACAGCGCGGCATAACAGCCCAGGTTCTCCAGCAGGATCGCCAAAGGCAACAGCGCCAGATGGTGCTCCGGCCCAGTAGCTGCGCTTGCCTGATCAAGCTCCCGGGCAACGCGCAAGAAGCTGTCGGCGCTCAGGCACACCCCTTTCGGCGTGCCGGTGGTCCCGGAGGTAAACGTAAGTTTCGCGGTGCCCGCCGGCATGCGACTGGGGCCATTGAACGAGCGACACCAGAATTCACCTCGTAATTCATAGCCCGCCGCCAGCAGCTCGGCTTGCAGTTGCGGCTCGGCGATCACCCGTTCGGCCTGGCTCTGCTCCAGACAATGGGCGCGCTGCGCGGCGCTGAAAAACGGCGGCAGCGTTACGCAGGTCAAGCCTTCGAACAACACAGCCAGATCCCAAAGCATCGCGTCGACGCCGTTGTCCAGCGCCAGCGCAATCACCTGCACCTGCTCATCGCGCAGGCGCTCCTGGCGATACAACACCTCGGCATACAGCGTGGCGTAATCTATTCTCAGCGTGTCGCCCCACAGGGCTGAGGCGTTGTCATTGCGCCGGGCATGGTCGCGCAGGGTTTCCTGGAAGCGTTGCAATTCAAGCGACATGGCAGGCTCCTTCAACAGAAGTCGGCAAACCCAGGCGAGTGAACAGGCCAATATTGCGCAGATGGACAAATCCCGCGCGAATGTTGCCGACGTGCACCCAGGGTTTGCTTTCGTAATAACTGCCCCAGTGTTGACGCTCGTCACCCAGTCGCTGTGGATCAGCGGCGCACAATGTCACAGGCTTCAGGCCCAGGCGATGGAAGCTGTTGACCAGCCCGATGTTGCCGGTGAAGGTCACCCATTCCAGGCCACCCATGGCCAGCAGATAGGTGATGGCGATGATGCTCAGGCGCGCACTGCCGGTGTCGCTGGCGGCGAGGTTGCCGACTTCGACAATGACCTTGCGATCCACTGCACGACCGGCGGCGGCGCTGATCAACGACTGGATCGGTTCATCCAGATAGCGCTCGAGAAACAGTGCCTGCAGATGCGCTCGACGGACCCCGGCCACCGCGCACAACTGGCCATCGCTGTTGTGCATGCCGAACAGCTCGGGCATGAAATGGCGGATTTCGGCACCGTGAGCCGTGCGGAAACGCTGCTGGATAAAGGCTTCGAAGGGCGCGCGCAGCTCGTCCTCCGGCAACGCGTTTCTCAGCGTCATCGGCATCGATTCGGCCTGGCCGAAGTGCAAGGGCAGCGGGATGTTCCAGTCGAATTCGGGCATGGGCAGAGCGCCTCCCTCAATGGGTTTGAGCGCAGTATCCAAGCCATTTCTTAACGAAGTCTGAAGATGAAAAACCGTTAACCGCAGCGCCGATCTTCAGACTGTCTTAAGGCTGGGCGAGCACGGTAGGCCAGCGAAAGATCGTCGCTCCACAACAATCACGAGGCGTTTCCTATGATTCGCGACACCGCTGTAACCCGTTATGGAAAACTCTCAATCATCCTGCACTGGCTGATGCTGGCGTTGTTCGTCGGGGTGTATGCGTGCGTCGAAATCAAGGGCTATCTGCCCAAGGGCAGTGAGGGGCGCAGCATGCTGATGGGCCTGCATGGCCTGTTTGGCGCAAGCATCTTCGCATTAGTGTGGATTCGCCTGATCGGCCGCCTGACCCCGCGTCCGCCGATTATCCCCAAGCCGCCGGCGTGGCAGACCGCAATCGCGCACCTGACACACCTGGCGCTGTATGGATTGATGATTGCCACACCGCTCCTCGCGTGGCTGATGCTCGCGGCGGGCGATAAGCCGTTTCCGTACTTCGGCTTCCATGTGCCGGCGCCGGTGGCTATTGACCCGGACCTGGCCAAACAACTCAAGTACTGGCACGAATGGATTGGCAGTGCCGGCTACTGGCTGATCGGCCTGCACGCGCTGGCGGGGCTGTTCCACCATTACTGGGTGAAGGACAACACGTTGCAGAGGATGTTGATTGAGCGTGCCCGCTCTTGAGGCAAGCATCTGGCGCTGTTCGTCGAAGGGAATGTTCGCCGCAACTCAAGCGCATGGCTGCGGTGGAGCTGAAAATCCGGAACTGCCAGCCCTCGCCGATGCCGAAACAGCATCGACAACGAGGGCAAAGCCATGACTGAAGAAAAAACCGAAGTGCCGCAAGAAGTACCGGATCAAACAACCCCGGCGCATTCCACCGAAGAAGAGCGCGAGCGCTTGAAGGACTTCAACAAGGACGGCATCCCGCCGGGCAGTTGCTGATCAGCGGTCACCGTGGCTGCGTCACCAGTTCCCCGCTGATCGCATCCATCATCGCCGGATGCTCCTCAGCGGCGACGCGCAAATCCTCGGTGACCCGCAACTCCGCACCCGTCGGCGAATAGGTGGCTGCCGCCGTGAACGGTGCGGGGTTGGCCGGCACCGGGCGTTTGCCACGGCGCCAGAAGAAAAAGCTGACCATGCTCAAATTGACCACTGCGAAGACCCAGAACAGGCCGTTGGCGCCGAACGAATTCATCACCGGCGAGATCATCATCGGGCTGATGGCCGAGCCCAGCGAGTTGATCAGCAGCAAACCCTGAATCATCGGCACCAGCGCTTCGGCCGGGGCGCGGTCGGCCGCGTGGCTGACGGCCACCGGGTACAGCGCGAAGACGCCGCCACCGAGCAGAAACAGCATTGCCGCGAGCATTGTCGAAGACAGCGGCAGCAGCACAATCACCAGTGATAACGCGGTGCACGCCACCGTCAGCAGGGTCAGCACCTGCAAGCGATCGGTGCGGTCGGACCAGCGTCCGACCGGATACTGCAGCAACATCGCGCCGAGAATCGTCCAGGCCATCATGCTGCCGACTTCACCGACGTCCAGACCTCTGCGTTGCAGATACAGCGGCAACAAGGTGTAGATCGCCGCTATGGTCACCCCCGAGCCGAAACAGCCGACCAGCCCGGTCGGCGTCACGCCCAGCAGTTGCCGGGGCTTGAGCGGCTCGACCTGATCGAGTAGCGGCGACACGCGCGGCAGGATCACGATCGGCAGCACCGACAACGCAGCGAGCATGCCGGCGACCATGAACGGCGCGCTGTCGCTCATGCCGGTGATGGTTCCCAGCGTCGCCTGGCCCAGAACGCCAGCGCCATAAAGGACGATCATGTACAGCGCGAGCAAGCGCCCGCGAATCTTCTCGTCACCGGCCAGTAGCAGCCAGCTTTCGATCACCAGAAACACACCGACCGTGGCCCAGCCGTTGATCAGGCGCAGGACCAGCCAGCCCCAAGCGTCATAGAACAGACCCTGCAAAAGGATCGTCACGGCGATCAGCGAGGCGAAGCTGCCGTAGGCACGAATGTGGCCGATGCGCAGTATCAGCCGGTCGTTGAACACCGCGCCCAGCGTCAGGCCGATGAAGTAGGCCGACGAAACAATTCCGATCATCGTCGCCGAGGCGCCGGCGGCGTCCAGGCGAAGGGTGGTCAGGGAAGACAGAAAACCGTTGCCCAGAGCAATAATGAACAGCCCGAGCAGGGGTGCCAGCGCCATGGCCAGCAAACGCGGAGACATAAAAACCTCAAGAAAATCGAACAGCGCAACGTGCGCCTCTGCGCATGCGGTTGCCAGGCTGGAACAGGTGTTGTGCAAATGTCTGCCGATCGGGCAGGGCGGTGGCGTCGGACGACATGGCCAGCCCTCAAGCGCGCGTCTGTGACCAGACGCGCGCTTGCAAGAGCGCGCGGGATTCTACGGCTTGCTCAGGATTTGCCAATAGCCGAAGGCTGCGACGTTAGGACGCAGGCAATTTCGAAGTCGAAGAGGAGGCTGAAAACCCACCATCGAGCTCAGCTCTGACAAGGGCCTGCCAGCGAAAGCTGACGCAGGCCCTTGCTCGTTTCAGCGCCTAAGTATGCGAAATCAACAAGTCACTGATGATGCAGATCGAGCCATCCTCTGGCGGCGTGGCGTCGGTGTAGTCGATCTGGTTGTAGACCCCGCCGTGGAAATTGAACACCTGCGAATTCCACGTTGAGTCGAGCTGCAAATCACCTGATGTACCGACAACGCCGTTGTAGTCGACGGTGACTCGAGCTACGCCGGCAGAGTTGGCGCGAATGGTCACCTTGAATTTCGCTCCCAGCGGTACGCCCTTGAGCACCGTGGTGTTGACCGGGGTGGGCTGATTGAAGCTCTGGCGGAAGCCCATGGTGATGTTGCCTTTCTGCCAGAACACCTTGATGGCGGGGCTGTCGTCGTTTTTCACATGCATCTGCGAAATAACGACTTTCTGCGCAGAGTTGACCTTGGTCACGGTCATCTCCTGATAGTTGAGGTGGTCAGCGGCGCTGCCCAGCGACCAATAAAAGGATTCTTTCCATTCGCAGCGGGTGCGGTGAGTGCTCTTGCTCGAGGCGCCTTTGGTTGGCGCGGACAGTTGCAGCGATCCATCCGGCAGCACCGTGACGATGCTGGGGAACTGCGCAATGGCTTCGGCGCCGTTGAGCTCAAGTGCGACCGGATTGGTTGCCGAAACGGGGACCGGAGTGGAGAGGGTGAGATTGCTGATGTTTACGGCCATGGTTTGTACTCCTGACGATAAAAATCATTAGCGACCCAAGCCTTCGGTGGATTGGCACATCTGTCCGCGCGGACTTTCACCATCTCTTGGGCACAGCACCATGGCGGCGCAAGCGGCCGCCGCGAAAACACAAAGGGCAACGATTACGCCGGCAGCCTCCAGCACAGCGCCGAAAACCGGCGTGCCAGCGGTCTGACCGAGAGCCAGAAGCAGAAACGGAATGCCCAGCCCCAAGTCCGGGCGATCCGGAAACAGGCGGATGCCTTGCAGCAGATAAACGCCTGAAGAAACGATGTAGGCCGCGCCAAACAGGCACATTGCTGCGAGGGCCCAGCCGGCTGAAACGGCAGCGGCCGCCAGGCTCAATGTCCCCAGGGCGATCCCTGCCAGTGCCAGATGCTGAATACGCACGACACCGAATCGGCCGGTGAACACGCCCGTCATGCATCCGCTGATTCCCGCCGCCCCCAGGACTATCCACGCCCAGGCGATCGACTGATCGCTGAGTCCAGCCTCGCTGCGCAGGATATCGGCACCGAATGTCCAGATCGCCGTGCTCGCCAGGCCCATCAGGAAAGCACTGGCGCACAAAGGCAGTACGCCGGGTCGACGCAGCATTGCCAGCGAGAAGTTCTGCGCGACGTCACGCTCGACCCGGCGCGGTACCGCAAACCAGAGCCAGATCGTGACGCCGATGCCGATCAAGGCAAACAGGGCATACAGCTGGCGCCATTGCCCGGCCGCCAATATCGCCACCAAACCGGAAAAAACGATGCCCGCCGCTGTCCCGGCATTGATAAAACCATTGGCCTGTGGGCGATCCGCATCATCAAGACGCGCTGCCACCGCACTGGCCAATGGTGGCGAAGTCAGACCCGTGCTCAATCCCGCCAACGCGACGCCGCAACCCAACGTCAATCCCGACGAAGCGACAACCACCAGTCCCATGCCCAGCGTCGCAGCGGCGCCGGCCATCACCGTCAACCCACGCGGACTGACTTTGCCGTTGCAGGCAAACGTCGCAACGATGCCCACACAGTAAGCCGCAAACGCACTGCCTCCGATCCAGCCGGCAGCGGTCACGCTTAGCGTCAGATCCTGACGAATCTGTGGCAGCAGCAGTCCATAGGCGAAACGCGCCAAGCCATAGGACAAGGCGGTCAGCGCGAAGGCTGCTGCGACCAGATTGAGGCTGCGTCGATTGAGGCTCACGGGGAAATCGGATCGCTGGCAGGGAAGGTTTCCTCGACCGCCTGATCCAGTTTCGAGTCACTGACATTGCGCTCATCGGCGCCAAGGTTCTGCTCGCAATGGCAGGCCGAGGACGGGCACGGTTGGCCCTTCGGGTGAAGATCGGCGCAGGCCTGACTGCAAAACTGCTTGCCGTCACGCTCGAAGGTTTGCTCGCCGCTGCATTTGCAGGTGCAGCCCGGGCAGGCGCAATCAATTGTTGAAGGATCGTTAGCCATGGGTTTCCTCCAGGTGGTCTGTAAAGGCAGTCGTTACCGATTCTGATAACCCGCCCCGCACCTGCGTTTGATGATTTTCCGCCACGCCCGATGAGCGGTAGAGCGCAGAGGGCGAGGGCAGCAAGGCGTTCAGCGCGAGGGAAAGGTTCAGCGCCAGGATCAGCAGGATCGACACGCTGAAGATGCGCCTCGCCCAGACTTTCGCATTGGTGGTTCGCACCGGTCGCAACGTCAGATAAAACCAGTAGCCGCCCAGCCCGAGCACCACCAGCGGATAAGAAACATTGATAGCCGCCACCCAGCCCAATATCGCCGCACTGATCAGGAACGCGACCATGTACAGGTTGATCTCGCGTCGTGCCTGTCTGAGCGTCAACGTCGGCAATCCGGCGGCACGAAAATCTTCGTGGCGCATGACGGTGATCGCGTGGGAGTGGGGCATCTGCCAGCAGCAAAACACCACGATGAGCATCAGCGCCGTGGCATCGAAGCTGCCGGTCACGGCGCAATAACCGACCACCGGCGGCATGGCCCCGGACAGGCTGCCGACCAGCGTGCCCCAGTGCGAACGGCGTTTCATCAGGCAGGTATAAACGCCCGCATAAACGATCACACCGACTGCCGCCATGGCGCAGGCCAATGCTGTGGTGCCGACCCACAGCAAACCGAAGCCGATCACACCCAGCACCGTCGCGTAGCAAAACGCACTGGGCAACGACACAGCGCGAACGGCCAGCGCCCGATGACAGGTGCGCACCATGCGCCGGTCGATATCGCGGTCGACGCAGTTGTTGATCACGCAACCGCAAGCGATGACCAGCGCGGTGCCGAGCAGGGCGGCCAAGAAATGCGCGAGGGACACCGGGCGGCCACCGGCGGCAAGCAGATAGCCGCCGAACACCGAAGCCAGGTTGCCGACGATGATGCCGGGCTTGGTCAGTTCCAGCCCGACATTCAGCGACAGCCGCCATTGCTTCAGTGCGCCAGCATGTTGTGGTGAATGCTGTCCATGATCCATAGCGAAAGCCCCACCAGCAGAAGAATGATCACCACCGAGAAGATCAGCGCTCTGAGGTTCCAGCGTTGCTCCTTGGCGGTGTCCAGATGCAGGAAATATTTGAGGTGGGCGAAGACCTGCACCACGCCAAGTGCAACCACCACCCAGGCGGTGACGCTGCGTGGCAACGTCGGGTACATGACCAGGCCAAAGGGAATGACGGTCAGAATCACCGAAATGATGAAACCGACCATGTACGAACGACTGGTGCCATGGCTGGTGCCGGCACTGCTATGAATCGGACTCTGGTTATACATGTCACACCACCCCCAGCAGATAAACCACGGTAAACACGCAGATCCACACCACATCGAGGAAGTGCCAGAACAGGCTCAAGCAACTCAGGCGCGTGGTGTTGGTATTGGTCAGGCCCCGGCTGCGCACTTGCAGCATCAACACCGCCATCCACACCAGACCACTGAGCACGTGGGCGCCGTGGGTGCCGACGAGGGTGAAGAACGCGGTCAGGAATCCGCTGCGATCCGGCCCGTAGCCTTCTGCGATCAGATGATGGAATTCGTTGATTTCCATGGCGATGAAGCCGCAACCCAGCACGAAGGTGACGCCAAGCCAGCGCAGCACATGGGCTTTGTCATTGCGGTTCATCGCCAGCATCGCGTAGCCGTAAGTGATGCTGCTGAGCAGCAGCAACGCGGTTTCGGCAAGGACGTAGGGCAGTTCGAAAATGTCGACGGTCGAGGGCCCGCCAGCCACGCTGTCACGCAGTACCGCATAGCCTGCGAACAGCGTCGCAAAAAGGATGCAGTCGGTCATCAGGTAGATCCAGAAACCGAAAATGCGCATCGAGCCCGCGTCTTCGTGGCCATGTTCATGGCTGTGCGCGATGTCTTTATCCAGAACGATATTGGACATGTTCAAGCCTCCGCCAAGTCTTTGAGACGCGCTTTTTCAATCCGCGCCACTTCCTGCGCCGGGACGAAATAGTCGATGTCTTCGTCATAGCTGCGCACGATCATCGCCACCACCGAAGCGACCAGGCCGAAGATCGCCAGCCACCAGATATGCCACACCAGGGCGAAGCTGCAGATCAGCGCGAAGACACTGATCACCAGGCCGGCGGAGGTGTTGCGCGGCATGTGAATGGCGCGGTAGTCGGTGTGACTGAGGGTGCTGACGCCGCGCTCCTTCATGCCCCAATAGGCGTCGAGATCGTTGACTTTCGGTTGCTCGGCGAAGTTGTAGAACGGTGGCGGCGAGGCCGTGGCCCATTCCAGCGTGCGACCGTCCCACGGGTCGCCGGTCAGGTCGCGCAGTTTCGCGCGGTTGCGGATGCTCACGTAGAGCTGCAACGCCTGCGCGGACACGCCGCAAAGAATGATGCCGACGCCAAACAGTTCCAGCAGCAGCCACGGTTGCCAGGCCGGGTTGTCGAAATGGTTCAGGCGCCGGGTCATGCCCATGAAACCGAGCACGTAAGACGGCATGAACGCGAAGTAGAAACCGACCAGCCAGCACCAGAACGCAATGCGCCCGAGGCGGTCGTTGAGGCGGAAGCCGAACGCCTTGGGGAACCAGTAAGTCAGCCCGGCCATGTAACCGAACACCGCGCCACCGATGATCACGTTATGGAAGTGCGCGATCAGAAACAGGCTGTTGTGCAGCAGGAAGTCGGCCCCGGGCACCGCCAGCAGCACGCCGGTCATGCCGCCGATACTGAACGTGACGATAAAGCCCAGCGTCCACAGCATCGGCGTTTCGAAGCGCACGCGGCCGCGATACATGGTGAACAGCCAAGTGAAGATCTTCACCCCGGTCGGCACTGCAATGATCATCGTCATGATGCCGAAGAACGCGTTGACGTTGGCCCCCGCGCCCATGGTGAAAAAGTGGTGCAGCCAGACGATGAACGACAGGATCGTGATCGCAATCGTCGCCCACACCAGCGAGACATAGCCGAACAGGCGCTTGCTGCTGAAGGTCGCGGCGATCTCCGAGAAGATCCCGAACGCCGGCAGGATCAGGATGTACACCTCCGGATGGCCCCACGCCCAGATGAGGTTGACGTACATCATCGGGTTGCCGCCGGCCTCGTTGGTGAAGAAGTGCATGCCCAGATAACGATCGAGGGTCAGCATCAGCAGGGTGGCGGTAAGGATCGGGAACGCAGCGAGAATCAGGATCGAGGTGCACAGTGCGTTCCAGGTGAACACCGGCATCTTGAACAGGGTCATGCCTTCGGTGCGCATCTTCAGAATGGTCACGAAGAAGTTAACCCCGGTTAACAGCGTCCCTATGCCGGATATCTGTAATGACCAGATGTAGTAATCCACCCCGACTCCGGGGCTGTAGCCGAGCTCGGACAGGGGCGGGTAGGCGACCCAGCCGGTGCGGGCAAACTCACCAACGCCCAGGGAAATATTCACTAGTGCCGCGCCCACGACGAACAGCCAGAAACTCAGCGCATTGAGGAACGGGTAGGCGACGTCGCGGGCACCGATCTGCAACGGCACGACGATGTTCATCAGGCCGACCACGAACGGCATGGCCATGAAGAAAATCATGATCACGCCGTGGGCGGTGAAGATCTGGTCGTAGTGTTCCGGCGGCAGATAGCCCGGCCCGCCACTGGATGCCATCGCCTGCTGGGTACGCATCATGATCGCGTCGGAGAAACCGCGCAGCAGCATGACCAGCGCGACGATGATGTACATGCAGCCGATTTTCTTGTGATCCACCGAAGTGAACCACTCGCGCCACAGGTAGCCCCACTTGCGCTTCCAGGTGACGGTACCGACCAGGGCAAAACCCATCAGGCCGACGATAGCCAGGGTGTACATGACAATCGGCTCGTGCAATGGAACCGCGTCCCATGAAAGTTTCCCGAACATGATTTAACGCTCCTCGGCCAGCAGATTCGGTTGTTGATTGACGCGCACATCGTCGCTGTTGCGTTGCACCTGGGTTTCCTTCTTGCGCGGTGCTTTGTTCATACCCTCATATTTGTCGACGATGTCGAGAAACAGTCGCTCCTGCACAGCCGAGTAATAAGTGATCTTGTGCGCCACTGAAGGCTTGGCTAATTCCGCGTAACTGGCTTGATCAAGTTGCCCGGGCGTCGCTTTGACTTTGTTGACCCACGCCTCGTAATCAGCGCCGCTGAGTGCCAGGGTGCTGAAGTGCATGTCGGAAAAACCGTGGCCGTTATAGTTCGCAGCAATCCCGCGATACTGGCCGATTTCATTGGCGATCAAATGCAACTTGGTCTGCATGCCGGCCATGGCATATATCTGCCCACCGAGTGCCGGAATAAAGAATGAAGTCATGGCCGCGTCGGAAGTGACGGTAAAACTTACCGGCGTATTCACCGGTATCGCCAGTTCATTGACCGAGGCGATACCCAGATCGGGGTAAATGAACAGCCATTTCCAGTCCGTTGCCACCACTTGCACATTGAGGTGCGGCACGTCGGAATCCAGCGGGCGGTACGGATCGAGTGCGTGGGTGGTTTCCCAGGTCACCCAGCCGAGTACGCAAATAATCAGGAACGGCACGCCCCAGACCACCGCTTCGATCTTGTGCGAACTGGCCCAACGCGGCGAATAACGGGCCTTCTTGTTGGTCGCGCGGTAGCGATAGGCGAACAGGAAGGTCATGACGATGACCGGGATCACCACCAACAGCATCAGGCCCGTGGCGAGAATGATCAGGTCGCGTTCATCGCGGGCAACATCGCCCTTGGGGTTGAACACCACCAGATTGCAACCGGCGAGCAGAACGCTGGTAGCGAGATAGACCAGGCAATAGCTGATTGTTCGCTTCATACATGCTCCTGTTCTTTATATCGATCCTTGTTTTCTTCGGGCAACAGTTGGCCATGGACAGAAACCCCTGTTTCTGTACCGGCTAATCACACTGGGCTGAATAACGAGTTGTACTTGAGCTCGCCTGGGCCACGAACTTTTTGAATGAGCATTCCGGCGTTGGTTTTACAGAATGTTACGCAAGCTGACGAACGGTTGAACTAGCGAAACGGCGGGCGCGAATCAACGCGCTATGCTGAAAATGCCTCTTGGCAGTCCGTGGAATTATTCCGCCAAAGGAAAGATCTTTGATGTGAGCGAGTTGAGTTCAGGAGTACGACATGTTCAAACGCGGCGAAACCTACAACAAATGGAAGGCGACGGAAAAGGCGGAAAAGTGCCATACCGAAGAGGTTGAAAACGGCTGTCATATCGAGGTACGGGCACGGGAAGCCGATGATGGCGACGTCGAAATGTTCATCAGCGTTTACACCGCGACCGGCGAATGCGCTTACGAGCGCATCAGGAAATTGCCCGGCGTGGAGTGGGAAGTCGAGGACGCGCTCAAACGTGGCATCGATCAGGCAGAACGAATTGCCGGCGGCGAGTCCGGACGATTGTCCTGTGCCGATGCGCACGGTCACGAGAATGAGTGACCGTGTGCAACGCTCAGGTGGCTTGGCGCGCTTCAACCTTTCCGAGCAGTTTCGGGGGTTGCGCGTATCGAGGGGGAGGAATGGCGCTGGAGGAAGGCGAGATCGTGCGGGGCGGCACGCCGCAGGAGCTGCGCGCAGGCCAGGGGGGAGATGCAGGCGCTGGTCTGTAACCGCTGAGCGCTGCCTTATTGCTCTGAGCGCGTCCAGACCCTGACGTAATCGATGCGAAACACCGACGGCAGGTCAGCATCGTCGACCACGCCGAACCAGTCCCACATCGCTTCGCTGTCGAAGACGATTTGCATCGGGAAATGCCAGTAGTTGTTTTTCGCCTCTCGCACCAGCACGCCGTCGACGTACCAGCGCAAAGTCTCGGGTTGCCAGTCAAAGCCGTAGACGTGAAAGGTATTGGCCAGCCGCCACGGTGCGACCCAGGTACTGCCGGAACTCAAGTGTTGATCATTCTGCGGTCTGGCCCAGACATGCGCGTTCATGTTGTACCGGCGATCAAAGGCTTCGTTTCGGGTCTTGCCGCCGATTTCGAAGATATCGATTTCCGTGGCGTTGTCCGGCAGCCCCGTCCAGGCCAGCCAGAAGGCACTGGAACCGGCAGAGTTCATCGGTTTCGCCCGGGCTTCGTAATAGCCGTACATCCCCCGTTCGTTGGTTCGCACCATCGCCGAGCTGTAGTCCTTGTAGCCCAGTGCGACGTATTTTTCCGGCAAGGTCTGCTTGCGGAAAGTGATGTTCAGATTGCCGTTGCCGAGCTTGGCGTTCTCCGGCAAAAACAGCGCCGGTTTGCGCCCGAGGGAATCGGTGCCGGTGGCGTTGTTGACGTGCCAGCGTTCGGCATCGAGGGCGCTGCCGTTGAATTCGTCGGACAGCCGCGTATCGCGTTTCCAACCGCCGGCATTGGCCTGGTCCGATAACGGCAGGTCGGGCGTAACGTGCGTCGGGGTCGGGCCTAGCGGACCGACGCGAGTCCAGGCATCGACCTGTTGCGGAATGGCGACCGCCCACTTTTGCGCCAGATATTCGAACACGTTGCGGCGTTCTTCCTGGCTGCTGAATGGGCGGTCATAAACCAGTACTTCGGCGATGTCACCGCGGAGGATTTCCGAGGTGCCCACCACATTGCGCGCCACCGCGAACGGGCCGATCGGCACGTCAGTGGTTTCCAGCAACGCCAGCGCCGGCTCGTACGCGCTGGTCTGCTGCACGCTGATGCCGAAGTTCGGCGCGACGTTATCGTTATCCGCCAGTTGCGGCCGCGAGCTGAACAGGCGCTGCCAGGCCTTGCCGCCGGCTTGCTCGGGCAGACGCCGCGAGACAACGAACACCGTCACCGGCCCTTTGCTTGTGCGGATCGCCTGGCCCATGAACGCCGCCGTGCCGCTGAAGCGCACCACGCCGTGGCCGTTGACGGCGCCATCGACGCGTGTGGGCAAAGTCGTCGCCGCGCGGTTGTCGACGACCACGTCATTGCCCTTGCCGGATTTATCCAGCCAGCGCACGACCTGATTTTGTCCCTCCAGCGTCATCGAGGCCGGATCATTGCCGTCCAGCCACAGCACCAGTCCGTCAGCCACCGGTCGTGGAATATTGGCGTTGGCGCCAGCGCTCAGCAGCAGCAAAACCAACAGCAAGCAGCGTGATCTGTTCATGAGTCGTCCCTAACGTGGATTTGCCCCGTTATTACGTGCCCACCGCCAGCAGCGGCGCCGGTTGCGGGCGGTAGCCCCAGGGGTTGTTGGTCTGCCAGCGCCAGCTGTCGATGAGCATTTGCGTGAGCTCGCGCTCCGCCCGCCAGCCCAGTTCGCGCCCGGCCTTGCTCGCATCGGCGCGGCACTCGGCGACATCACCGGCGCGGCGCGGGGCGAAGCGGTAGGGAATGCGCAGGCCGGTGACGTCTTCGAAGGCGCTGATGATCTGCAAGACGCTGTAGCCGCTGCCGGTGCCGAGATTCCACACGTGCAGGCCATGTTCATCGTCCTGCAAAACCTGTAGCGCCTTGAGATGACCTTCGGCCAGATCCAGCACATGGATGTAGTCGCGAATACAGGTGCCGTCGACGGTTGGATAGTCGTTGCCGTAAACAGTCAACGCAGCGCGCTGGCCGCTGGCAACCTCGGTCAGGCACGGCAGCAGATTGTTCGGCCGACCGTTGGGCGCTTCGCCGATCAGCCCGCTCTGGTGCGCGCCGATCGGGTTGAAGTAACGCAGCACAGCGATGCTCCAGCGCGCATCCGCGAGGGCGAGGTCGCTGAGCAGTTCTTCGATCACCAGCTTCGAGCGCCCGTACGGGTTAGCCGGTTTGCCGGTGCCATGCGATTCCACGATCGGCATCACAGTCGGCTCGCCATAGACAGTGGCCGAGGAACTGAACACCAGATTGAACACCTGCGCGCGGGCCATCGCCTGACACAGGTTCAGTGTGCCGAACACATTGTTGGCGTAGTAATCCATCGGGCGGCGCACGCTCTGCGCAACGGCTTTGAGGCCGGCGAAATGCAGCACTGCATCAATCGCGTAGGTGCTGAAAATCTCGTCCAGCAGCGCGGCGTCGCGGATATCGCCCTCGATGAAATCGACGTGCGAGTGACTCAACAGCTCCAGCCGTGCGACTGCTTCGCGGCTGCTGTTGCACAGGTTGTCGAGGATCAGTACCGAGTGTCCGGATCCGATCAGTTGCAATGCCGTGTGCGAACCGATGTAGCCGGCACCGCCCGTGATCAACGTGGTTTTGCGCATGACGACGTGCTCCATTGCGAGGAAATGCAGCTCAGTGGGCGGTAAACACCAACTTGAATTCTTGCGGCCAGCGCGGGTGCAGCAGGCTGTAGGCCAAGGCATAGGTCAGCGCGCCGATGGCAATATCGCCGGCCAGGTGCGCGTAGCCGGACAGGCCGGTTTGCCGCGACGCCCACATCACCACGACGACCATCACGAGAGAGGCAAGCAGGCTGCGGTAACCGGACTGAAAGAAGCTGCGCCAGTCGTAACCGATCGCGGCGTGCAGGCCGCGTACCTGCAACGGCGTGATCAGCAGCATGCGCAGCAGCAAAGCCAGCGCCGCCGCCATGCCGCCGTAGCTCGCGCCGAGCAGATACACCAGCACCAGCGCGAGCAAGGTGGTGGCGACTTCCGCCTTGAGGGTCAAATGCGTGCGGTTGACCGCCACCAGCGCAGTGGTTGCATACAGCGCCAGGTTGCCCAGCGCCGCCGTGCAGGCGAGCACTTGCAGCAAGGGAATCGCATCGGCCCATTTCGCGCCGAAGATCAGCAGGATGATGTCCTCGGCGGTCAGGGCGATGCCGCAGAACAGCGGTGTCAGCACGAAGCCGCTGATCGCCGTGGAATCGCCAATCATCCCGATCAGCCGCGCCGGTTCGGCACTGCGCCGGGCGAACACCGGCAGGGCGTAACTCATCAAGCCGTTGTAGATCGCCGAGCGCGGCAGGTCGATGATGCGCATGGCCAGGTTGAACATGCCCACCGCATGCGCCCCGGCAGTCAGGCCGAGAATCAGGTTGACGCCGCGTTGCAGGGTTTGCGAACTCATCACGTTGACGCAGACGGGGAGACCGGCGCGCAGCAGTTCGCCTAGCACCTGGCGGTCGATAAGGAAGGGAATGCGCCGACGCTCGCTGCGCATCAGTACCAGTGTGGAAACGCCGTCCATGATCAGCGCCTGGGCAACCACCGCCCACGGGCCGAAACCCAGCATCGCCACAGCCACACCGCCGACACCGCCCGCGACTTTGCCGAGCAAGGTACGCGAGGCCAGCAACTTGAAATTGCCGCTGCGGCGCATTTGCGCCACATACACCCGCGCCATCAGGGTGAAAAGGATTTTCACCGAGGCCACAGCGGTCATCCAGCGCAGCGCGGTGGACGGCGTATACAGCACCACTGCCAGCGAAATCAAAGCAATCGACAACAGACTGACCAGCACGGCAAACCAGAACACGCTGCTGATGTGTTTGTCCTCGACACGTTGCAGGCGCACCAGCGGATCTTCCAGCATCGACGAGAATAGAATGCCGACCATTTCGACCACAGCGATGATCAGCGTGCCGATGCCCAGCTCCGTCGGCGTCAGCAGATGCGCGTAGACGACGAAGGTAATCATCGACAGAAAGATCAGGCCGAACTTCTCGGTGAAAATCCATACGAGGGTCATCAGGCGACGGTTGGCCATGGCGCGATCCCTGTAATTCAGCGGCTGTTGCCCAGGCTTTTCAAGCAGGCATAGAGGTAGCGCAGGGTCGGTTTGCCCTGGAAGAAGAACAGCGTCTGCCACGAATGCCCGAGCATCTGCCGGAACACCTCGATAACCCGTCGATGATCGCCGCGCCGGGAAAACGCATTGAGAAATTCGGCGTGGTTGGCGAGGACGAAATAGATCCGTTGCTGTTTGTTCAGCCGGGTGCCGTAACGCGCCAGATACAGCTGGATGAAGCGCAGCTTGTGCGGGTAATACTTGTGCGGTTGCGCGGTGATGTTGGCGGCGTTGACGGCGCGCCAGTGGAGGATCTGCGGCACGCTGTGGATCTCGCTGATTTCGGCGATGCGCGTCCACAGCAGGCGATCCTCGGCAAAGCGCAGGCTCTGATCGAAGCCGCCAATGGCGACGATGATCTCGCGCAGGGCGAGTACGCCGGAGGTGCCGTTGATGATGTTCTCGCGCATGAAATCGGCAAAGTGCTCGCCGTGTTTGCAGCGGTCCTCCAATTGGCGTTTGCCGTCGCTGAATTCACTCATCTGAAAGCAATCGATCAAGCCGACTTTGCGTCCCTGTCGGGTCAACTCCGCGTGCAGCGCCAGTTGTTTTTGCAGTTTCTCCGGATTCCAGCGGTCATCGGCATCGAGGAAGGCGATAAAGGTTTCTTCGGCGCTGAACACGCCGTGATTGCGCGCACTCGCCGGGCCTTGGTTGGGCTGCTGCAACAGCACGATGGGGAAGGGCGCGGCGTAGTGCTTGACGATCTCTGGTCCGGCATCGCTGGAACCGTCATCGACGACAATCACTTTGTCCGGCAGGCGAGTCTGTGCAGACACCGAATCCAGTGTGCGCTGAATGCTGGCGGCGGCGTTGAACAGCGGAATCACCACGCACACGGTGACGGCGGAGGGATCATTCAGCATGGGCGTTGTTCCCGGAAAGTGCCGCGCATTGGCCGAGCATTCGCCGCTGGCAGCGGCTGCGGACGGGCGACGAGGTGGTGGCGGAAGGTCAGGCTGAGCACGCAGAAAATCAGGAACTCGCCCGAGCGGTAGTTGGGAATCACATAGGCGACGTAATTGGTAACGACGAACAGGCCGATGATCACCAGCGCACAGGCCTGATAGCGCGCCGACTGATCCGCCGTGATTGCCCGATAGCGCTTGCTCAGGGTCTGGGCAAACATCAGCAGCAGGGCGCTCAACTGAATCACGCCGCCATTGAGCAGGGTTTCGACGTAGCCGCTGTGGGCATTGCCGATGTAACCCCAGCGCGTGATGAACGCATCGGCATCGGCACTGGCCCAGAACGCGCCGAAGCCGTAGCCCTTGAGAAATTGCGCATCGATCAGCGGCTGCAACAGCTCCCAGATCAACGTGCGGTCAGTGAGTGACGGGTCGCGGCCGACCAGTTCCAGCAGCATCGCGTAGTTGGCGTAGAGCACCCCACACAGAAGGAAGAACACCAACGTCGCCGCGGTGAAAGCCAGCAATGAACGGTTGATACGCAAGCGGATCAGCGTGATGAAGTAGGCGTAACTGGCGGTGCCGGCGACGATCAGCGCAATCGCCGTGGCTGACTGCGCCAGACCGATGGCGATCAGCGCGAACAGCCCATACAGCATGGCCAGCGGGTTGCGCTGGCGGATCATCGGCAGCAGCAACAGGATCGCAATAGCGTTCAGGCGTGCACCGGCATTCTTTTCCGCGAACACCCCGCGAAACGCACCGTCACGGATGCCGCCGGAAATAAAGGCGATGTCCGGGCGAATCACGGCGAAGATCAAGCCGACCAACGCCGCCGCACCGATCACACAGCCGAACAGAAACGCAATGCGTTCCAGGCTGTAGCGCCAGGCAATGAAACCGGCGAAGAACACCACACTGAGCAGCGCGACGAAACGCTTGAAGCTGAGCATCGGCTCGCTCGACCAACTGATCGACGCCGCCACGCAGCCGAGAAACAACAGCAAGAACAGGTTCTGCCGGTAGAAACTCTTGCTGAGGAACACCTTGTGCCGGATGAAGAAAAACAGCGGCACCAGCAAGGTCAGCAAACCGCAGACTTGATTGGCCAGATTGCCTTCCAGATCCTGCTGGGCATCGTCCAGCGTGCTCACATTGCCCAGGCGCAAAAAGAAGCCGATCACTTGCGTATAGAACAGCACACCGAATAGGGTGAAGGCATCGGCCAGCGTCGAATAACGCACTTGCAGGCGGTTCATCTCAGCGCCTCCCGAGTAACGCCTTGAGGTAGGTCTGCACCGCGCGAGCATTGACAAAGCGCGCGGCAGCATCAATGCGGCGCTGGCGATGCACGGCTCGCGGCGTGGCCAATTGTTGGCTGATCGCGACGGCGAGCGCGGCGGGATCGTCGACCTCGACCAAGGGCGCGACGGCGCCATCGGCGAGAATTTCCTGCGGGCCATACGGGCAGCGTGTCGCCACTACTGGCGTGCCGGTCGACAGGGCTTCGACCAGGGCGTTGGGGCTGCCTTCGAAGCGTGACGACAAGACGAAGCAATCGGCCCGAGCGATTTCGGCGATGGGGTCGCTGGCGTAACCCGGCAGATCGCAACGCTGTGCAACGCCGAGCGCAGTCGCTTGGGCAAGCAGTTCGCCGCGCAAGGCGCCTTCGCCGAAAATGATCAGCCGCGCATCGCCTTGTGGCAGACGGGAGAAGGCGTCGATCAGAGTGTCGAAGCCCTTTTGCTGCGCCAGGCGACCCACGGCGACGATCACCGGAGTGGTTTTGTCCTTCAACCAGGTATGGCTGGGCGCGGCGGCGGGCTTGTCACGAAAATCGTTGTCGAGCACCGGGTTGTCAGCGGTGGTCACATCGCGCGGGCGGGCGATGGTGGTGTCGACCAGATCCTCGGCGACGCCTTGTGACACGCAGATCACCGGGTTGGGAATCAGCCGATACAGCCACGGCGCCAGCCAGTAGGCGAGCTTGACCGACAGGGCCGGGTTGACGTGTTTGTCCCGCGAAAAGGCATTGCGCTCGCTGACGTGCAGCCGCGCCAGCGTCCCGGACAGCGCGGCGGCGGCAATCGCCACGACGTTGACATGAGTGAGCACCGCCAGTTGCGCGTCGTAGCGATTGCTGCGCAAAAAGCGCATCAGCGCGGGCACGGCGGCGGCACTGCGCGGGCTGTCGAGCAGCACTTGCCTGACCCGTGGGTCGAGCGCCGGTTGATTGATGCCGGCACCGGTGAGCATCAGCAGCGTCACTTCGTTGCCGGCCTCGACCAAGGCACCGGCGAGGCGCACCATCATTTTCTCCGCGCCGCCGGCGCCGAGGTCCTGGAGGATGATCAGCAGCTTTTTCATCGGTTCCACACTTGGTAATAGGCCTGGGCGGCGTATTGGCTGGTATAGGGCAGGATCGCTTCGCTGACTGAATGTCGGGCTGGAGCTGCCGCTTCGCGGTTGGCCAGACTGTCGAGCATTGCCTCGGTCAGGGCCGGCACATCATTGACACCGACCAAACGCCCGAGGCGTCCATCGTCGAGCAACTCGCGCGGCCCGCTGCCGCAGTCGGTGGAGATCACCGGAGTGCCCAGCGCCAGCGCCTCGACCAGCACCGTCGGCAAGCCTTCGTGCAATGAGCTGAGCACCAACAGCTGCGCATGGCGGATCAGCGGATAGGGATTGCGCAGATGTCCGGTGAAATGCACCAGACGTTCGATGCCCAGCCGTTGCGCCTGCGCTTCAAGCGCTGCGCGCAACGGGCCGTCGCCGGCAATCACCAGATACGGCAGCCGGCGTTGTTGCGCCGCCAGCGCGTAGGCGTCGAGCAGCAAATCGAAGCCTTTGGTGTGCACCAATCGGCCGATACCCAGCCAGTAATGATGGGGCACACCACCGGGCAACGGCGCTTGTGCCGCACGCATCAGTTGTTCGCTGATCACCGCGTTCGGGCAATAACGAATGCGCGGTCGCCCCCACGGCATCAACCCGGCAAGCGACTGGCGCAGACCGTGGGACACCGCGACCACCTTGCCGCTGCCGCACAGGTACAGCGCGTACAACAGCCGCAGGCTGGCGCGCCCGGTGTTCTGCTCGGCACAATCCAGCGCGGCATGGCGGGTGTAGATGACTTTGCAGGGACTGCCCAGCGTGGCGAACCAGGTGCACAGATTGGCCTGCTCCTTGGCGCCAATCAGGTGCGTCACGCTTTCGCGGCGAATCAGCCGGCGCAACAGCACGATCGACTTCAGCCAGCCCGCGAGCCCACTGCCGCCACCGGCCATGCTCGGCGCGCCGTCGACGTTGGGCGAGTCGCCGTTCATGACGAAAAAACTCACCCGCCGTCCGTCCGCCAGAAACTGCTCGGCGAGGCGTTGCTGCACGCACTCGACGCCGCCGCCAGTCTGGTAATCCTTGAGCGTGAACAGAATATGCATCGGCACAATCCTCATGGGGCAGTGACATTGATTGCTACTTGCTGGCGCAGAATCAGTTCGGTCAGGCGCAGCGCATTGCTCGGGTAGTCGAGCAGGTAACGCTTGATCGTGTGCGGCTCGCGGTACATGCGGTAGAAGGCGCGCAGGTGCAGGCGATTGATTGCGTCGGGGTAGTAACGCTCGCTGGCATTGGCCTCCTGACGAATGAAACCGCCGCAGGTGAACGCCACGCCGCTGAAACCACCGCGCAGTGCTTCGAGGATAAAGCGCTCCTGCAGACCTGCACCGAGACCGACCAGCAGCAGATTGGTCCGCTGCCGACGGATGTCTGACTGGATTGCCGCACCTTGTTCGGCGTCGAAGTAACCGTTGTGCGCGCCGACCAGTTGCAGGCGCGGGTACTGCATACCGAGTTTTTCCACGAAGCGGTCAAGCTCTGCCTGCTTCGCACCGACCACATACACGCGCTTGCCGCGCTGCTCGGATTCACTCAGCACCGGGTCGGCAATCGAGGTGAAATCGAAACTGACCCGCTGCACCGCGCGCCCGGTGATGCGCGACATGAACCCGGACATCAGCATGCCGTCGCAGAAATACGCCAGCGACGGCGGCGGCTGGCGGATGAAACTGCCGATCGAGGCGAAGTTGAGAAAGGAGAACGCCCGGTTGGAGTCCAGCAGCGCCGGCGAATAACGGTCGAGCAATTCCAGGCGGATCATGATGCGAGATCCTGTGCTTCAGCGGCGCAGGTTGGCCGGCCGACGCTGATGTAGGTGAAGCCGCGTGCGCTGAGGCGTTGCGGATCGAACAGGTTGCGCCCGTCGAAAATCAGTGGATTTTTCAACTGGCGGGCGAGCAGTTCGAAGTCCGGCGCGCGAAACGATTGCCATTCGGTGACGATCACCAGCGCGTCGGCATTTTTCAGCGCCGCCTCTTTGGTCCCCGCCAACGAGAGGTCATCGCGCGCGCCGTAAAGCTGCTGCGCCTGTTCCATGGCTTTCGGGTCGAACGCCTGCACGCTGGCGCCGGCTCGCCACAACGCCTCCATCAGCACGCGGCTGGGGGCTTCGCGCATGTCGTCAGTGTTGGGCTTGAAGCTCAGGCCCCACAGCGCGAAGGTTTTGCCTTCCAGCGCGCCGTTGAAGTGCTCGGCGATCTTGTGAAACAGCGTGCTTTTCTGCTCGTTGTTGCGTGACTCCACCGCGCGGAGCAGGCGCGCATCGATGTCGACGCCGTGGGCGGCGTGGATCAGCGCCCGCACATCCTTGGGGAAACAGGAGCCGCCATAACCGATGCCGGGGTAGATGAACTGATAGCCGATGCGTGGATCCGAGCCGATGCCGTGGCGAACCATTTCGATGTCGGCGCCGAGCTTTTCCGCGAGCCCGGCCATCTCGTTCATGAAGCTGATCTTGGTCGCGAGCATGCAGTTGGCCGCGTACTTGGTCAGCTCGGCGCTGCGCACATCCATGACGATGATTTTTTCGCGGCTGCGATTGAACGGTTCGTACAGCTCGCGCATCACTGCTTCAGCGCGCGGGCTGTCGGTGCCGATGATGATCCGGTCGGGGCGCATGCAGTCGTCGACCGCGCAGCCTTCCTTGAGAAATTCCGGATTGGAAACCACATCGAAGGTCAGTGCACCACGGCCGCTTTCGCCGAGGATGGCGCTGATGCATTCGCGCACCCGATCCGCCGTGCCCACCGGCACCGTGGATTTGTCGACGATGATCTGCTCGCCGCGCAGGTGCTCGCCGATGGTGCGGGCGACGCTGAGCACATGTTTGAGATCCGCCGAGCCGTCCTCGTCCGGCGGCGTGCCGACCGCGATCAGCAACACATCGCCGTGCTTTACCGCAGCGGCCAGATCACTGCCGAATTGCAGACGGCCGCTGTGATGATTGTCCCGCACCAGGCTTTTCAGCCCGGGTTCGTAGATGGGCAGAGTGCCGTCGTTCAAGGCCTGCACCTTGGCCGCGTCGACATCCACACACAGCACGTTGTGGCCAACCTCGGCCAGCGCGGCGCCCTGGACCAGTCCGACATAACCGATACCGAATACACTCACATTCATGGGAAAACCTCATGCGTGGCGGGGTGGGCCAGAGCGCTGGCCGCTGTCAGTAGATGTTTTTCGAGAACAGGGTGAAGGGCGTCTTCAGCAGGATCTTGATGTCCAGCCACAGCGACCATTGATTGATGTAATTGAGGTCCTGGGCGACCCGGCGCTGCATCTTTTCCACGGTCTCGGTTTCGCCGCGATGCCCGGTGATCTGTGCCAGCCCGGTGATGCCAGGCTTGAGCCGATGCCGCGCCATGTAGGCGCGCACCTTGCCGGTGTAATAGATGTTGTGGGTGACTGCGTGCGGGCGCGGGCCGACCAGCGCCATGTGGCCGAACAGCACGTTGAATAGCTGCGGCAGCTCATCGATCGAGCTGCGTCGCAGAAAGCGCCCCAGCGGCGTGACGCGGTCGTCGTCGCGGGTGGCCTGACGCACTTGCTGATCGTCGTGCACGCGCATCGAGCGGAATTTCCACACGCGGATCACTTCGCCGTCGCAGCCATGGCGGTTCTGCTTGAACAGCACCGGCCCCGGCGACGTCAGCTTGATCGCGATGGCGACGCCAAGCAGCAGCGGGCTGAGCAGAATCAGCGCCACGGCAGCGACGCTGCGTTCGAACAGGTCCTTGCAGAACAGGCTGCCGGGGTGCGAGGTGAGCAGGCTTTCGTTGAGATAGATCGCCGGCATGCGCTCGATCTCGGAGATCGAATGATTGAGCAGGACCATGCTGCCCAGATCCGGAATCCACACCACGTCGACGTTCATGTCGAGCAGGTTGATGTACAGCGCTTCGATGGTCGCTGCCTCAGCCATCGGCAGCACGATGTACACGCGCCGCGCCTGCAACCGCGTGATGATTTCGCGAATGTCCTCGACCTCGCCGAGCAGCGGCAGGATGCTCGGCGCCGGGCCGCTGTCGGCTTTCGCCGCGACAAAACCCAGCAGCAGTGCGCGATCCGGGTCGAGCAGTTTGCGCGCCAGTTCATGGGCGGTCGGGCAGGTGCCGATGATCACCGCGCGGCGCTCGTTGCAAATCATTTTGGTGTACATGCGCACGAACAGATGCAGCGGCAGAAACGTCGCCGCCTGGGCGAGAAAACCGACCACCGCCCAGACAATCACCACCTGCCGGGAGAACAACGCGCTGGTCTGGGTGACGAAGGCGATGCTCATCAGCAGTCCGAGCAGAATCAGCCAGCCGGCCAGCAAACGCCCGAGCCCGACCAGCAGACCATGGCGCTTGTGGTAGACCTGCACCAGGCCGTAGACCGGCATTGAGCCAAGCACCGTGAGAATGATCAGCAGCCGATATTCACTGGGCAACTCGCCGATGCGCCAGTGCACCAGCACGATCAGCAACAGGTTGACCAGGGTCATTGCGCACAGCCATTGCACCCAGAAGGTGAGGCCGCGACGGTGTGCCATTTGCGCGGAATATTGCGAGGTCATCGGCGCGATCTCCGATTCGTCGAACAGGGAAGGACAGGCTGCGGCCGGGCGGCACGGCCCGAAGGATCAGCGCGGGGCGAAGTCGTAGTCGTAGAAGGAACGGGAATGGCCATGGCCGTACTTGCGCGCCTTGCGCAGATCGACCTGATTGAGCACCACGCCGAACACCGGCGCCTGGCTCTGCTGCAATACGGCGATGCTTTTGCGCACCTGGCCGACCGGCGTGCTCTGCGCCTTGACCACGTAGATCACCGCATCGGAATGCTGGGCCAGCAACAGCGCGTCACTGACGATTTCTGCCGGCGGCGAATCGATGATGATGTGCCGGTAGCGCGACTTGAGAATCTGCAACAGCCGACCGAGGCGCGGTGAACTGAGCAAGTCCTGCGCGGGGGCCACGGCGTTGCTCGAACTGCTCGAGGCTTTCAAACGCGGTGCCTCGAACGGATCCAGCGCCGATGGCGTCAGGCAGCCGGCCGGGAGCATGTCGAGATTGCCGACGCTGCGGATGCAGTCTTCCAGCCGCGCACTGCCGGCCATGAGGTTGGCGAGGCCGGGGCTCTGCGGCGGGAAATCGAAGTTCAGCGACAGCGTCGGCTGCCGCATGTCGGCATCGATCAGCAGCACCCGTTCCAGTGGCGCCAGTGACGAGGCAAGGTTGTTGGCGATGGTACTTTTGCCTTCGCCGGACACCGAGGAAGTGACGAGCACCACCTGCGCCGGGCGTTCGTTGTTCTGCAGCATCAGCCAGGTGCGCAGGTTGCGGATGGTTTCGCAGAAGCGCGGGTGGTCGTTGTCCTCGAACAGCCGCGCCAACTGCCGCCGGCTCTTCTTCATCACCAGCGGTACGACGCTGAGCAACGGCACATTGAGCAGACTCTCGACGGTGTCGTCGGTCTTGAAGGTGTTGCTCAGCGTATCGAAGAGGAAGGCGAGGGCGACGCCAACCACCGCAGCGACCAGCGCAACAATCGCGAGAATCAGGTTCTTGCGCGGTTTGCTCGCTTCCAGCGGTGCGATCGCCGGGTCGACGATGCGCGCCTTGGCCGAATCCATGTCCGAAGTGGCAGCGGTTTCCTTGAGTCGGGTGACGAAGGTTTCGTACAGCGCCCGGGTGCTGTCGACTTCACGCTGAAATTCGCGCAGCTGGAATTCCTTGCGCGAAATGTCCTGAATCTGCGCCTTGTTGCTGTTGAAGGATTTGCGCAGCGCGTCTTCGCTGGCCACTGCCAGCTGATACTGGCGCTCAATACCGGCAACCACTTGCTGCACTTGCAGGCGCAGACTGTTGGCGGCGGTGCGCTGTTCGGAGCGGGCGGATATCAGCGCCGGGTGCTTCGGTCCGTAGCGGCCCGACAACTCCTCGACTTTGGCCTGAGCCTTGGCCAGATCAGCCTGGAACTGTTGAATCAGCGGATTGCTCAGCACTGCCGGCACGCTGGACAAACGACTGATGTCGCCGTTGCTCAAGGCTTGCGCCTGACGGAACTGGCTCTCCGCTTCGGCGCGATCGCGGCGCGCATCGATCATGCGGTTGCCGGTCATCTGCAGCTCGTTGGCACTGATGGTGGCGACACCGTCGACATCGACCAGACCCTGTTCCTCGCGGTAGGCCTGCAACTTGTTTTCGGCAACGCGCAGGTTGTCGCGCAACTCGACCAGGCGGGTGTTCATCCAGCTGGTGTTGTTTTGCGAAGACTTGAGGCTGGTGTCCTGCTGGCTGTCGATAAAGCCTTGGGCGAGGGCGTTGGCCACCGCCGCAGCGAGTGCCGGGTCGGGCAGTTCGACTTCGATTTCCAGCAACTGACTCTTGCCGACGAATTTGACGCTGGTGTGCAGCATCAGATTTTGCGTTACGTCGTTGAACACCTGTTCTTCAGTCGCTGGCGGCTTCGGCGGCGGCAACAGGTCCAGCCACGGCAGCCACTGGTCACGATTGAGCTCCGCCAGCCATTGGCGCGGGGTGAACCAGCGCTGCGCCTTCTGGCGTGGATCGGTGACCGGGTTGGTAGTCAGGCCAAGTTTGCGCACGGCGCGCTCGGCCAGCTCCCGCGATTGCAGCAGGGCTTGCTGGGTCTGCAAGTAATCAGTGGTGGTGGCGCCGCCGGATTCGGCGGCTTGCTGAAAACTCAACACCGGCGGCGTCTTGTCCTTGATCAGCAGCGTAGCACTGCCGACGTACTGCGGCGTGATAAACGACAGCGCCGCCACGGCCAGCGCGCAACTGAGCAGCACCAGCCAGGCGATGTTCCACTTCGCCGACCAGATCACCCGCCACAGGTGCAGCAGATCAAGGGTGTCCGACTCGTCGGCGGCTTGCGTTGGCAAGTGGCCCTGGAGCGGACGTTCGAGGTAGGTGCTTGGGCTGTTGTCCATGATCAGAAAAAGCCTTGTGCAATGGAAATGGTGTCGCCGGGGGCGATGACGGTGGTGCGCGAGATGTTCTCGGTGACCGGTGGGCCGCCACTGCCGCGCAAAATCGTCACGCGTTTCATTGAGGCGCGTTCGGTCAGGCCGCCACCCAGGGCGATGGCTTTTTCCAGAGTGAGCCCGGGCTGGAAGGGATAACTGCCGGGCTTCTGCACCTCGCCGTTGATGTAGAACGGGCGGTATTCGATCTGGCTGAGGCTGACTTTCGGATCGACCAGATAGCCTTGCCTCAGGCCATCGACGATCTTCTGTTCGACCTGATTGGGCGTCAGGCCCTTGGCGACGATTTCGCCGAGAAACGGGTAGGAGAAGGTGCCGGCATCGTTGAGGCGGATCTTCTTGAAGCTCAGTTCCGGCTCGCCGAACACGATGATGCGCAAGACATCGCCAGCGGCCAGGCGGTAATGGGTGTCGGTGTCCGCCGCCTCGACCGTGGGCACTGTCCAGAGCAGCAACAACAATAAAATCAGGCGCGTATGCATGGCCCAACCCTCCTACAGACTGACGTCGAACGTGATCTGGAAAACATTGCGGGTGAAGCTTTCGTTGTCGGCATCGGAGTCGTTATCGCGGTGGCGGTAGGCGACTTCGACGTCCAGCCAGCGGCGCATTGCGTAATTCACGCCGAGTTTGTAGTCCTGCAAATCGTCGCTACGGTCCTGGCCTTCGTAGACGTAATGGCCCATACCGACTTCGGCAACGCTGGTGATGCGTTCGGTCCAGCCGTGACGCCAACCGATCTGGGTGAAGGTGGCTTTCACCGCGTCGGAGCCATCGTCGCCTTCGGCCATGGCCTGGCGGGCGAGAAAGGTGAAAGTCGAGTAGGTGCGCGGTTTCCACGCCAGATCCACTTGCCAGGTAGGGTTGCTCAGGTCGTCGGAACCACTCTGGTCGAAATTCTTGCGCTCGTAACCGACGCGCAATTTGCCGGTGGTTTTCGCCGTCATGTCCCACTCGGCACCGGCCAGCACTGCGTCGGAGCGGCTGCTGCGCGGGCTGTTCGATTGCAGGTAGTCGAAGCGGGTGTGGTCGTATTCGAGCAAGCCACGGCTTTTGCTGCCGAGGCGGTGATACCAGGTGCTGGTCAGATTGCTGGTGTTGCGCTCCTTGTCATCGTTGATGCCATCGGAGTTGTCGTAGCGCAGCTGTGCGTAGCTGGCGCCGAGGTCGATCTGGTTCAGCGCACTGCGCGCGCCAAAGGTGTAGACGCCGCCGACGCGCTGACTCTCGATCTTGTCGTTGATGCCGTCGACGGCGGTCGAGGTGGTGCGCTCGTATTTACGCGCCTCGGCTTCGAGTTTCAGACGATGCCGATCAGTGAACTCCATGATGCTGTCGGCGCGCAGGCGCTGGGCGGTGTTCGAAGCGTCTGAGGCGCTGTGATAGATGTAGCGGGTCGGTTCCCAGATCACCCGCGTGGCGCTGTTGCGGTCCTCCGCCTTGAGCTCGAAGGCCGGCGCCAGACGGGTGACCATGGTCGATTCGACATCGTGTTCGACTTCGCGAAAGTTGTCGTCGTAGCTTTCCGACAAGGCAAAGGTCGGGGTGAAATCGAAGCCGTAGACATTGATCGCTTGCGGCTCAACGCACCAGGCAGCTTCGGGGGCACAGCAGGCGACGACTAAAACCAGGGAACAGCGAGGCTTCAGAGCCATGGATCACGCTCCTGATTAAGGGGGTCGGGGTCAGGGCGAAGCGGATCCGGACTATTGTCGCTGGCGTTCGAGGTAACTCAGCGGGACGCTGACGTGCTGTTGGCGGTTGAGAAAATTGAGCAGCATCATCACGCGCTCGTCGCCCTGCATGGACAGGAACACGCCTTCGAGCGGGGACAGTGGGCCCTGGACGATTTGCAGAGGTTCGCCGGGCTTGAGTGTCGGTTCGGCAGGAAAACCGAGCGACTCCTGGCTGCGTTCGCGCAGTTGCGCAATCACGTCTTCGTCGACCCGGGCGGGCACATGGTTGAATTCGACGATGCGGCTGACACCGCGGGTCGAGCGAATCGGTGCCCAGTTATCGTCGCGGCTCAGTTCAATGAATACGTAGCCGGGGAACAGCGATTCCAGTGTTCGTTGGCGTTTGCCACGAATACTTCGCTCGCTCATCAGCTGCGGCCGAAAGGTCGAATAGTTCTGTTGCTGCAGATTGAGTTGTGCCCGTTCATCCTGGCGGGGCTTGCACTGCAATAAATACCAGTTAGAGCCGTTGCGGCAAACCGTTAGCATGCTGGAGTACTCCATACATAGCGATCGTGTAAGCAGGGCGGCCGATAACGTGGGACGAGCCGCCAAGCTTGCTAGTAGGTAGTAGGCTGATCAAGGCAAAGTGCCGAGCCAGATGCATCAATGTTTATTGGCAGAAGAAGTGTTTCAAAAATGAATCAACTTGATTGGGTTGTTGTTATATCCATGGCCGTCTTGGCTATAACGAGTCCGCGCTTTTGTTTGAGCAAAGCTACCGCACGGTTCGCAGTTGCGACCTTCAGGATCCAATTACATAAATAGCCGGAGAGCAGAAAAGTGCGCGTCGGCGCGAGCTCATCGGGCAGTGATTAGTTATCGGCCAGTCTTTGCAAGCTGTCAATTGCTAACAGTCAAAAACATTACCTTTCATCCGCTGATGATGGCCATCTCACGTAAGTCATTGTTTGGTCAAGGCGGATTTTATTCGTCGGGTTTTTTAAACTTTTCGAAGTTGTTGAAGTCGCGCGGGTTAGATGGCGCGCGTGATAGCAAATTAGTTTCAATCTTACATGTTTCGGTTCGTAAGAAGTTTTGATTTTAGATGCCTCGCGTCGGATGCTGCTGGCCCGAGTAACTAAGGTCGTCTATGAATAGTTACGGTCGTTCGCAGGTAAATGTTCGGGCTGCATATTTCTTGAAGTCAAACAGCTGAGCCGAGGCAATCATGAGTGTTCTGGTAACGGGGGCCGCAGGTTTTATCGGTTATCACACGGTCATGCGTTTATGTCGCGAAGGGCTCGAGGTTGTGGGGATCGACAATCTCAATCCTTATTACGACGTCAAACTCAAACAGGCGCGTTTGCAGAGATTGCAGACGCTGGCCAATTTCACGTTTCAGCGGCTGGACATTGTCGATCAGAGCGCTTTGACCGCGTTGTTCGAACACGGCCACTACAAACAGGTCATTCACCTCGCTGCGCAGGCCGGTGTGCGCTACTCGCTGGACAATCCTGATGCCTATGCGCAGTCGAATCTGGTCGGGTTTCTCAACGTTCTGGAAGCGTGCCGTCGTCACCCTCCAGAGCACTTGATCTATGCATCGAGCAGTTCGGTGTATGGCGCCAATACCAAGATGCCGTTTGCAGAAGACGATCCGGTCGATCAACCGGTTTCGTTGTACGCCGCGAGCAAACGCGCCAACGAACTGATCGCGCACAGTTACTGCCATCTCTACGGCTTGCAAGCCACCGGCCTGCGCTTCTTTACCGTGTACGGCCCGTGGGGTCGACCGGACATGGCGCTGTTCAAATTCACCGAAGCGATGCTCAACGGGCGCGCCATCGACCTCTACAACCAAGGCGAAATGGCGCGCGACTTCACCTTTATCGACGACATCGTCGAAGCGATTTTGCGCTTGCTCGACAAACCGCCCGCACTCAGCGCCGAGCGCGGCACCAATCGCCTGTTCAATATCGGCCGCGGCAGTCCAGTAGCGCTGATGAGCTTCGTCGAATGCCTGGAGCAGGCATTGGGCATCAAAGCCCAGCGCCATTATCTGCCGATGCAGGAGGGCGACGTGCTGAAGACCTGGGCCGACGTATCGGCGCTGGCACGCTGCATCGACTTCAGTCCGCAGGTACCGATCGAGCAGGGCGTGCAAGCGTTCGTGCAGTGGTATCGCGAGTTTTACCAGGTCTGATTCAGTGCAGGGTGACGGCCCTGCGACTTTCCCCGATGCGGATCCGGTCGAGGGCGCGGTTCAGCGCATCCAGTGCATCGAGCAGCGCCTTGGCCTCGGATTCACGCCCGTCGCCCCACAGGCGTTCGGCCATTTTGTTCAAGGCCAGAATGGCGCGTTCGATGTCGGCTGCGCTGGCGGTGTTCTCAGGGGCTGGTGGTTTTTTCGGCATTCAGGGTTTCTCGGCGGTCGGCAAACCACCATACCGCCAAGGCGCCGAGCTATACAGCCAGAAGTGTCGCCGATCAGCAGCGAATGCTGTCTGATCAGCGAGCCGCCCCAATCAACCCCGCCTCGATAAACCGCACCGAACTCTCCAGCGCCTGCTGCCCCTCGGCCAGCATGCCCGCATAGAAATGCCAGGCGTGAAACATGCCGGGCCACACTTCAAGATTGACCCGGACGCGGTTGTCCGCCAGGTGATTGGCCAGACGCAAGGCGTCACTGAGCATCAGTTCGTTTTCGCCGATCTGTACCAGAATCGGTGGCAGTCCGGTGACGTCGGCGAACACCGGCGACGCCAGCGGATGGTTGGCCAAGGTGTCGCCGAGAAAGGCTCGCGCGAGGATATCCAGCACGGGCTTGGAGTTTAGCGGGTCAAGGCCTTCACGATTGCTCATGGAGGCGCCGGTGTGTTCGAGGTTGGCCCATGGCGAGATGGACGAACCCACTGCGGGCAAGGGCAAGCCTTTGGATTTTGCCGCGACCATCACGCTGACCACCATCGCGCCACCCGCCGACTCGCCTGCGAAGGCAATCTTGCTGGCGGCGATGTTCTGCTCAAGCAACCACTCATAGGCGCGCAAAGTGTCATCGATGGGGGCGGGGAACTGATGCTCGGGTGCGAGGCGGTAATCCGGCATGTACACCCGCGCGCCAAGCATTTTTGCGTAGTTGCCGCCGATGCCGTGGTAGCCGTCAGGTCGACCGACGATGTAGGCGCCGCCGTGGATGTATATCAGCACCGCGTCGGTCTTGAGTTCATCCGGAGTCACCAGCGTAGCGGGCACGCCGCCCATGTCGACTGCTTCAAACCTCACGCCAGCCGGTGGTTGATTCTGCCCGAGCATTTTTGCGTAGGCATCGCGGATGTCGCTCATCCTTGTGGTGGTATCGGTGCCCTTGAGCACAGGTACCAGATCGCTGAGGCTATTGGCCCAGGTTTGCACGGCTGCTTTTACTTCAGTGTTCATATGACCTCAATCAGGCGTTGGTGATGGATTAACTAATCGAGATGTTATGCTCATGATTGGGGAATAGGGTTCCCCATAACCGGTGCCAAGCCGCTTGAATGCCAAACCCGGAGGCCACATGGAACTGCATAACCTGAACGACATCGCCGCCTTCGTCGCCTCGGTGGATACTGGAAGTTTTACGGCGGCGGCCAGGCAGCTCGGGCTGACCCGCTCGGCCGTCGGTAAATCGATCGTGCGGCTCGAATCGCGTCTGCAGGTCCGCCTGCTCAACCGCACCACCCGCAGCCTGAGCCTGACCGACGATGGCCGGGTGCTGTATGAGCGATGTGTGGGCATCCTGCAGGATCTGGACGAGGTCGAAGAGGCTTTGGCGTTCCGCCGTTCGACGCCCAGCGGCCGCTTGCGCATGAGCCTGCCGGTAGCACTGGGCCGGCTGCACGTTGTACAGCACATCGAGCGCTGCCTGAGAGACTGGCCGTCGCTCGCCATCGATGCGACGTTTTCCGATCGGCTGGTCGACCTGATCGACGAGGGTTTCGATCTGGCGATTCGCATCGGTCCGCCCAAGGAAGACTCCGGACTACTCACGCGCACGGTGGCTTACCAGCAAATGATCACCTGTGCCGCGCCCGATTATCTGAAAGAACATCCGGCACCGCAGACACCCGAAGATCTGGCCGGGCATGCGTGCCTGCACTTCGTCAGCGGCGGCCGATTGCTGGCGTGGAATTTTCGCGTCAATGGTCAGCCTGTGCCGGTCATTCATGCTGGACGGCTGCAGATGGACAGCGCTGAAGCCTTGCATCAGGCGACTGCCGCAGGCCTCGGTATCGCGACGTTGCCATCCTATGTGGTCAACGATGACTTGCGCAGTGGCAAGCTCGTGCAGTTGCTCGCAGAGCACGCCGAGGCTGCCGAGCCGATCCGGGTGATTTACCCGAGCAAGCGACACCTGTCGCCGAAGATTCGCCTGTTCATCGACAGGCTGGTGGAAGCGTGGTCACCGGCGCCTTGGGACTGATCAGCCCCCATAGGAGCTGTGCCGCAAATTCACAGCAGGTGTGCTTTTTCAGCTATATCCAGCCAATCTTGGCGAGCCGTACTCTTGCAAACAGTGGCGCAGAAACTTGCGTGTCATCGCCACTGTAATCCGACGATGTCTGTGCTCGGCACGGATCACTTGAAGGAACAATAAAAACAATATCTGCGGGAGATGAATCCAATGAGACTCGCTCAAGAGGAAGTCGTGGCCGTGGCGGCTACCGCGAAAAGCTGGCTGAAAGCTGCCGGCATCCTGCTTTGCCTGTCCACTCCGGTTGCCGCGCTCGCGGACATCAGGATCGGTGCGCTTTATCCCCTGAGTGGATCCCTGGCGTTGCTGGGCGACGAGAGCTACCGTGGCCTCGAACTGGCCGTCGCCGAACGAAATGCCTTGGGGGGGTTGAAGGGCGAGCCAATCAAGTTGCTCAAGGCCGACGCAGTCGATGCGGGACAAGCGGTCGGTGCCGCGCGCCGGCTTACCTCTGTTGAGAACGTCACTGCTGTATTTGGCAGCTATTCCTCGGCGCTGTCATTTGCGGCCACGCAGGTGACGGAGATGGCGGGGGTGCCGTTTTTCGAATTGGGTGCGGTGTCCGACCACATCACTGAGCGTGATCTGAGCTACGTGATGCGCAGCAACCCGACCGCCAGGAATTTTGCCGAAGGCACCATCACCGCCATCACGGAGATTGTCAGCCCATCGCTCAAGGTCGATCCGAAACAATTGAAGGTCGCGATCATCCACGAGGATGCGCTGTACGGTACGACCATCGCCGGGTTTCAGAAAAAGATCGCTCAGGAGCAAGGTCTGAATGTGGTCGAGGTACTGCCGTATTCGGCCAAAGCGGTTGATCTCTCATCGCTGATCCTGCGTTTGAAGGGCGCCCAGGCGGATGTGGTATTGCAGACCAGTTATCAGAATGACACGACGCTGTTTTTCCGCCAGATCCGCGAAGCCGGTTTCAGGCCCAAAGCCGTTATCGGCGCCGGCGGCGGCTATTCCATGCAGGACACGGTCAAGGTCGTCGGCGCAGCCAATATGGAAGGCGTGCTCGATGTCGATTTCCCACAGTTCCAGACCAATGAAAACGGCGCTCCCGGTATCGGGGCGTTCGCCAAGGCATACAAGGATCGCTACGGCAGCGAACCGCGCTCGGGCCACAGCCTGATCAACTATGTCGGGGCGAAGATATTCCTCGATGCCATGGAAAACAGTACTTCGCTGGACGCCGATACGATCCGTGCCTCGGTGGCAACCATCGATATTCCTCTCGGTGGCACGGCTGCCGGCATCGGTGCCAGGTTTGGCAAGAACGGCCAGAACCAGCGCGCCAATACGGCAATCATGCAGTGGCAGAACGGACTGCTGAAAACCGTTTACCCCCAGGCAGCCGCCGTTGCCCAAGCGCGTTTTTCCGACCAACCCTGATACCTGAACCCGCAATCTGCTGAAGCTTGATCATTGAGCTTCACGGGTTCGTTCGCTCGCAAAGAGGGCGCCAACCGTGGAAATTTTCATCCAGCTCCTGTTGAACGGCTTATTGCTCGGTGGCACGTTGGCCATCATCAGCATCGGCCTGACTTTGATTTTCGGCATCGTGCGTGTGGTCAACTTCGCCCATGGCGAGTTTCTGATGATCGGCCTGTATGCCGTGTACTTGCTGAATTCGCACTTCGGCATCCACCCGTATATGGCGATCATTCCTGCAACGATCCTGTTGTTTGCCGCTGGTGCGGCAATGCAGCGTTTCATCATTCAGCCGTTGCTTGGCGCCGAGGGACATATCCAGATTTTCGCCACCGTCGGCGTCTCGATTGCCCTGATGAACGGCGCGTTGCTGATCTTCGGTGCCGACGTCATGACGGTGAAGAACATCAGCGTCGGTACCACAACCGTCAGCTTCGGCGCCTTTCGCGTCAGCAGCGGTCAGTTGATCACGTTTGTCGCGTCGCTCGCACTGGTCGCGGGGCTGCACTGGTTTTTGCAGAACACCTTTCTCGGCCGGGCCGTGCGCGCTACTGCACAGCATCGCAACGCGGCGCAACTGATGGGCGTCAACGTCAAGAACATCTATGTGTTTGCCTTCGGCCTGGGTTGCGCCTGCCTGGGCGTCGCCTCGGGACTGATCGCTCCGCAATATCCGGTCTTTCCAACCGTTGGCACTTTCTTCGTGCTGACGGCGTTTGTGATTGTGGTGCTGGGCGGTCTGGGCAGTCTGTCCGGCGCACTGATCGGTTCAATGCTGATCGGCATCGTCGACAGTCTCGCCGGTTACTACATCGCGCCGGACCTCAAGGAGGTCGTCTATTTCACGATTTTCCTGGGCATCCTGGTGTTTCGTCCGACAGGTCTTTTCGGCGCCGGTCGCGGGTCTGAGTGAGGAAAATGGTCATGAATATTTTGCACCCGCGTGTCTATGTCAGTGCACTGGCCCTGGCGCTGTTACTGATCATTCCATTGAGCGTTGGCTCGCCGTTCGTTTATCACCTGTTCATCCTCATATGCAGTTATGCGGCACTGGCCAGTGCCTGGAACATCGTCGGCGGGTTTGCCGGCCAGCTGTCGTTGGGGCATGCCGTGTTCTATGGAGTGGGCGCTTACACGACGACGCTGTTGATGATGAAAATGGGCATCAGTCCATGGATCGGCATGTTCGCTGGCGCAATCCTGTCCTCGATTGTCGCGGTGCTGATCAGTTGGCCGTGCTTCAGATTGCGCGGGCCGTTTTTTGCCTTGGCGACCATTGCGGTGCTGGAGGTCGTGCGTCTGGTGGCGATCAATCAGCATGACGTGACCGGTGGTGCGGCAGGGCTGGGCGTACCGCTGAAGCTCGGTTTCGAGTGGATGTTGTTCCGCCCGCGCTGGCCATACCTGCTGATTGCCTTCGCGTTTCTGCTCATCACATTGGCGGTGTCGTGGAAGATCAAGAATTCCCGACTGGGTTATTACCTGATCGCCGTGCGTGAACGTGAAGACGCCGCCCATGCGGTGGGCGTGAACTCGGTCAAGGTCAAGCTGATCGCCGTGGTGTTGTCCGCATTTATCACCAGCCTGGTCGGCAGCTTTCACGCGATGTACCTGACCTTCATCGAACCCGGCTCGATGTTTTCTCTCGAGATGTCGATTCAGATCGCCATGTTCGCGTTGATTGGTGGACTGGGCACGGTATCGGGACCGCTGATCGGCACTTTGCTGGTGCTGCCGCTGGCTGAACTGGCACGCGGCTGGCTTGGCGATCTGGGCAGCGGGGTGCACGGTCTGGTCTATGGCATCGTGCTGGTCGTGGTGGTGCTGACTATTCCGCAAGGCGTGGTGGGGCGTTTTGGGGCCCGGATATTTGCCTGGATCGACTCATTGCCCGGCGGCCGTCGTTCGATGGCAAATACAAAAGCACCGATCGGGCCGACCTTGGCGCAACCCCACTCGGCCACGCACGGTGAGCCGGTTCTGGTCGCAGAAAACCTGCACAAGTTCTTTGGCGGACTGCACGCCACCAACGATGTTTCGCTGAGCTTGGCCGAAGGCGAAATCGTGGGTGTGATCGGCCCGAACGGCGCCGGCAAAACCACAGTGTTCAACCAGCTCTCCGGATTTCTCCTGCCGTCCAAAGGCCAAGTGAAAGTGCGCCTGCTCAATGGCGACTGGGTCACCCCGAGCAGCCCGGCCGAGTTCGCCAGGGCAGGCATTGGCCGGACCTTTCAGATCGTCCAGCCATTCGCTGATTTGAGTGTCTGCGAAAACATCATGCTCGGTGCATTCATGCACACCGCCGATGCGAAGGAGGCGAGGGCGATCGCCGAGCAAGTCGCCGAGCTGACCGAACTCACCGCGCTGCTCGACACCCGGGCGCGCAACTTGACGGTCGGCGGCATGAAACGCCTGGAAATGGCCCGCGCTCTGGCGACCCGCCCGCGCATCCTGTTGCTCGATGAAGTCATGGCCGGGCTCAACCCGACGGATGTTGCCAAGGCCATCGCAGTGATTCGCCGGGTGCGTGATTCGGGCGTCAGCGTGTTGATGATCGAGCACTTGATGCAAGCCACCATGAGCCTTTCTGACCGCATCGTCGTGATCAGTTCCGGCACGCTGCTGATGCAGGGCGCGCCTCACGATGTGATCAACGATCCTCAGGTTATCGAAGCCTACCTCGGTAAGGAGTACAGCCATGCTTAAACTCGACAACGTCCACAGCGGCTATGGCGGTACGGAGATCCTTCGTGGCGTGTCGTTCGAGGTCAATGCCGGTGAGGTGGTGACTATCGTCGGCGCCAACGGCGCCGGCAAAACCACGACCCTGCGCAGCTTGTGCGGCATCGTCACACCGTCCCAAGGCACGATCGAGTTTGAAGGCCAGCGTATCGATGGCAATCGCCCCGATCAGATTGTCGACGCGGGCCTGACGCTGATACCGGAGGGGCGCCAGTTGTTTCCCTTCATCAGCGTGCGCGACAACCTCTTGATGGGCGCCTACAAACGCAGTGCACGAGCGGGCTACAGGCAGCGTCTGGACAATATTCTCGATCTGTTTCCGAGGGTGCGCGAACGTCTTGATCAGAACGCCGGGACACTGTCGGGCGGCGAACAACAAATGGTTGCCATCGCCCGGGGCCTGATGGCCGAGCCGAAATTGTTGATGTTTGATGAGCCGTCGCTGGGCCTGTCGCCGCTGCTGGTGTCGCAGGTCTTCGAGATCATCAACAGGATTCTCCAGTTGGGCACCACCGTGTTGATCGTCGAGCAGAACATCGTTCATACGCTGCGCATTGCTCATCGAGGTTACGTGCTGGAGAACGGCGAAGTGGTGCTCAGCGGCACCGGCCAGGAACTGCTGGAAAACCCGCACGTCAAGCGTGCTTATCTGGGGCTCTGACCCAGTCCATTCATCTGCAAGCGAGAGAAGGTCATGACTCATTCCAGACACGCCGGGCGCACCGTAATGGTCACCGGCGCCGGTGGCGGCATCGGTGCGGCGATCGCGCGGTTGTATTGCGAAGAAGGTGCAGCGGTGGCGCTGCTCGACGCTGATGTCGACAAGGTGCAACAGCAGGCCGGGGCGTTGCGTGATGCGGGTTTTGCGGTCGCGTGGGCGCAGGCTGATGTCGCGAGTTTTCAAGACTGCGCTGCTGCATGCGAGCGCGTGCAAGGTGAGCTCGGCCCCATCGATACCCTGATCAACAACGCCGGCATTTCGCCCAAACACCACGGCGCACCCGCGCCGATCTGGACCATGGCACCGGATGAGTGGCAGCGGGTTGTCGATATCAACCTCAATGGCTCCTTCAACCTGGTGCGAGTGCTCGCGCCCGGCATGGTCGAGCGCCGGTTCGGGCGCATCGTCAATATGTCTTCGGTGGCGGGCAGCGCGTTCTTGCCGATTGTCGCAGCGCACTACAGTGCGACCAAAGCCGCAATCATCGGCTTTACCCGCCACCTGGCCGGCGAACTCGGGCCGTTCGGTGTCACCGCCAATGCGCTGGCACCGGGACGCATCGAAACGCCATTGCTCAAGACCGTATCGGCCCAGGCCAATCAAGCCGTAGTCGACGAGACACCGCTGCGCAGGCTCGGCACACCGCTTGAGGTGGCGAGGGCGGCGTGTTTTCTCACGTCAAGCGAAAGCGACTTCATTACCGGCCAGGTGGTTGATGTCGCGGGCGGCTGGTTGATGCGCTGATGACTTCTTGCGAGGACGTTTGTCATGGTTAAAACGATGGGATTTCCCGGACGCTACGAGCAGGGTCCGAATGCATTGCACCAATTGGGCAGAGTGCTGAGCGACATGGGCCGATCACGGCCGCTGGTGCTTTGCGATGAGTTTGTCGCCCGGCATCTATGGCCGCAGGTTGGCGCCGCGTTGCAGGACCAGGGATTGGAGCCATTGCACATCGAGTTTCCCGGCGAGTGCACGCGCGCTGCGATTGCGCAGTTATCCGAGCAGGCATTGCTGCACGCCCCCGACACGATCATTGCGCTGGGCGGTGGCAAGACCATCGATACGGCGAAGGGGCTGGCGGCCAATCTCGACGTACCGATCATTGTCTGCCCCACGATCGCTTCAAGTGACGCGCCAACGAGTCGGCTGATCGTGCTTTACGACGAAGAGCACAAAGTGGTGGGCGTGGAGTTCCTGAAGATGAATCCCGCTGCGGTGATTGTCGATACAGAGGTCATCGTTCAGGCGCCGGCACGGTTCTTCGCGGCCGGCATCGGCGATGCCATCAGCAAGAAATTCGAAGCCCGACAGTGCTACGCCGCCGGCGGCCACAACTCTTTCGGCACACCGCCGCTGCACACGGCATTGATGCTCACCAACCTGGTTTTCGACACGCTGATGCAGTACGGCGTCCCGGCTTATCAGGCGGTGTGTCGACATGAACTCACCGATGATGTCGAGCGGGTCATCGAAGGCACCGTGCTGATCAGCGGTGTCGGTTTCGAGAGCGGTGGTTTGTCACTGTCCCATGCCCTCGTTCGGGGGCTGACCGCGATACCGGCGATGGCGTCGATGCTGCACGGCGAACTGGTAGCGTTCGGCACGCTGGTGCAGATGGCGGTGGAGGCGCGACCGGCCGAAGAGATTGAACAGGTCGCGCGTCTGCTGCACGCGGTGAAGCTGCCTGTGACGCTCGCTGAGCTGGGTCAGCGCACGCCGTTGACGACGGCGCAGATCACTATTCTCGTGGACGCGACCTTATCGGCGGCATACGCCAGAAACATGCAGCCGCCCTTGACCTACCAGCGCCTGGTGGAAGGATTGGCGGCGGCTGACAGCCTGGGGGCGCGGTTGATCAGAGGCTGCGCGAAGCCGCCCGCGACGCTGTGATCCTGTGTCACAACAGGTATGACCAAGTAGCTGTTTTCTCCCGTACCGCGACGCCATAACCTTTCCCTCAAGCGAAATCCTGGCGCAATAAAGTGCTGTGAGTTCGTCAAGAAAACCTAGAGGCCTGACTATGAATACTCCTGTTAAACCTGATGAGCTCGCCATTGCGTACCAGTTGCCGCAAGTTCCCTTCATGACGCCCGACATGGTGCATCCGGGCGTCATGACGCAGTGGCTCGAAGACGATGCGCTGTGGGTGCCGGTAACGAAATCTGTCTCCTTCAAGCCATTGCTGCTCAACACCAGCGGCGGCTATTACATCAACCTGTTGCGGGTGCGTCAGGCCGGCGTGCTGTCGCGTCACCGCCATACCGGCGGCGTGCATGCGATCGTGCTCAAGGGTCGCTGGTACTACCTGGAGCATGACTGGGTCGCGGAGGAGGGGTCTTTTGCCTATGAGCCGCCCGGTGAAACGCATACCCTGTTCGTCCCCGAGGATGTGAGTGAAATGATCACCTGGTTCCACGTGCAGGGTGGCTACACTTACGTCGATCCGCAGGGCGTTGCCGTGGGTTACGAAGATGTGTTCACCAAGCTTGAAGCCGCCCGAGCGCATTACAAGACGCTGGGTTTGCCGGACGACTACATCGAACAGTTCATTCGCTGACCCGGACCCCAGGAAAAAGCGCGCTTCGGCGCGCTTTTTCATGAGCGTTGAGACAACATGCCTTCAAGCTTTTCGCCAGGACCGGCCATGGACAATTATTCGCAGCTACTCGCTTTTATCTGGTCTACCGAATGTGGAAGTTTTTCTGCTGCCGCGCGCGCCCATCACCTGACGCCATCAGCGGTCAGCAAACTGATCACTCGCCTGGAAGATCGCTTGCAGGTCCGGCTGTTCCAGCGCGGCTCACGCGTGCTGACGCTGACCGAGGAGGGCGCCGCTTACCTGCGCAGCGCCAAAGCCGTCGTCGAAGCCATGAACGAGGCGGACTCGCTGGCCGAGGCGTTGCCCTCCAGGGTCAGTGGCACCCTGCGCATCCACACCATGACCTCTTTCGCCAAACACCAGATCGTGCCGTGGCTACCGGAATTTCTGGATTTGTATCCCTCACTGGACGTTGAGATCCAACTCGGCGCGCAATTCGTCGATCACTTCGAGCAAGGGCTCGATATCGCCATCCACAGCGGCGTATTGCCCAGCTCATCACGCATTGCCAGACGCATCGGCGAATGTGAATGGCTGATCTGTGCCTCGCCCCAGTACCTGGCTGAACACGGCACACCAACCACACCCGCAGACTTGCTGAATCATCGTTGCTTCAATTTCAGCTTCGTCAGCCCGTGGAACAAATGGTCATTTTTGCAGGATGGAGACGGCGTCTCGGTACCGGTGACCGCCAGCGCGTCGTTTACTCAAGGCGATCTGTTGCGCGACATGGCGCTGTCAGGCGCTGGCGTGGTGAAGCTTGCGGACTTTCATATCGGACTTGATGTAAAAGCGGGAACGCTGGTGCCGTTGCTTGAGGATTTCAAAACGGGTGTGGTCGAGCCGATCTACCTGCTTTATTCGGATCGCAAGCATTTGAGTCCACGGATACGAGTGTTCATCGAGTTTTTTCAGAACAAGTGGCGTGAGCATCCGTGGAAAACTGAAAGCTGGCTGTAAAAGACTGGCGTCAGCGACGGACTACTCCGTCGCCAACAGCCTCTTTACCTCAGCCACAATCACCGCAATATCAAACGGCTTGGGCACTACCACATCAAACAGATCCGAGCGCTGCATGCCGATGTGCGCTTGCGCGCCACTCATGAGAATGATCGGCAAGTGTTTGACGGACGGCTGGGCACGCACGGCTTCGGCGAATTCGAGGCCGTCCATGACCGGCATCATGAAGTCAGTGATGACCAGGGCTGGACGTTCTCTTTCCAGCACTTCGAGAGCCTTCTTGCCATTGCTCGCGGTCACAGTCATGAAGCCCTCATCCTCTAGCGCAAAGCCAAGAATGTCAGCAATCAGATACTCGTCGTCGACTACCAGAATGGTGGTCATGTTATTTCAACCCGCTTGAAGACTTACGAAATTGAACCAGGCAATGACTCAGCTGCGACTGAAGGTTCATTTTTCAAAGCCTTTTCCAGGAACACATCTTGATCACGGACAACCACCTCGAACCGCGACGGGTTGTAGGAGCTATCACGTACCTTAAGAATGGAAAGCGTCCTGCGAAGTTCAGCGTGATTCTCAAAGAAACGCATGAGGATCAGGTTGTCGACAATACTGGACAGGTCAGAGTTCGGTGCGCTGACCTCGGAGCCGAACAAATCGCGCATTTCCCAGGAGGCAAAGACCGTCACGCCTCTGGACCGCAGTTCGTTCATCAATGCACTGAAAAAGTCGGTGATGCGTTCCGGTGTGGTTGACACCCGTGTCATGCCGCTCAGGCTATCGATGAACAGGCGCTTGATGCCTCTCTCATCGACCAGGCTCAGCAGGCGTGCGCCGAGGCCATCGAGCAAACCCTCCGTTGTTGGCTGCCAGGCAATGCTCAGCGCACCGCTGTGTTCCATGTGTTCGATATCAATGCCCAGCGAACGGCCTTTCAGGCGCAGCCGCTGCGGGCTTTCATAGAAGCCGAAGTGCAGGCCCGGCGCTTCGGCCGTCGACTGTGCGATGAACTTCAGACCCAGCGTGGTCTTGCCGATCCCGGAAGGCCCCATGACCAGCGTCACGCTGGAGCTGTGCAAGCCACCACCGAGGATGTCATCCAGTGAAGCAATGCCGCTTGGAATGCGCGTCATGTCCGCGCTGTCAGGGGCGGAAGGGCGCTTGTAGAGACTTTCGAGGCGCGGATAGACGACCAGGCCGTTATCGGTGATTTCACATTCGTGAAGACCGGTCAACGCGCCGCTGCCGCGAGTCTTGCGCAAATGAATGCGCCGTACCGAACGGGTACCGAACAGCTCTTCACCCATTTCGATGACGCCGTCGACCATCGTATGCTCGGGGCTGCCGTCGTCCAGGCGCGAGCTGGTCAGGAACAGCACGGTGCAACCGGCAAATGCGGCATGGCCTTGCAGTTCAGAGATGAATTTTTTCGTATCGATCGGCGAGTCGGCTTTGGAACGTGCATTGAGCAGGCCATCGACGACCATGACGGTCGCCTTCTGCCGAGTGATTTCACGTCGCAGCAGCTTCACGACTTCATCGAGGCCTTCGTTTTCCAGCGTATCGAATGCGCTGACAAACTGAATTTCCGCGCCGACTCGCGAAGCGTCGAAAAAACTCATGGTCGACAGGAACTGGAACAGGCGGTCGTGGGACTCGGCCAGCAACGTGGCGACCAGCACTCGGCCGCCGTTGCGGGCATGGTGAAACCCTAGCTGGTTGGCAAGGATGGTCTTGCCGGAGCCCGGGCGCCCTTGAATGATGTATGAAGCGCCGGCGACAAAGCCCCCCTGAAGCAGCGCGTCGAGCCCTTCGATCCCGCTTTGAAGGCGTTTTAGCTTTTCCACAATGCGACCCTGATCTGAATAAACAGGCTTGTTCAGCCGAATGAGTGAAATGCTAACGCCATTTCCGGTTGAGGGCCATAAAGGCTGGGGAAAAGTAGCGTTTTTGCAATGTGAACCTGGCACGTGACTGCTCGGGATCAGGGGGTAGTGACAAGTCCGGCACAGGAAGATTCGATTTTTCGAAACCCGGAAGCCGATTTCATCCATAGGCGCTGCTGCGGACCATGAGGGTAGCGCTTGCCACTTTGCTTTCATGAAATCGTCATAAAACTGCTGCAGAGTTCGGGAGCCCGTAATCACTAGGTGTCATTTAATGAAAAGTTTGATGAAGTCTGCTGCGCTCGCCATTGCGGTATCTCTTTGTGCCACCTCGGCCTCCTTTGCAGCAGAAAATGTTCGCCTGACGGGGTCCGGAGCAAGTTTCCCGGCGCCGATCTATCTGACCTGGTTCAAGGATTTCAGCAAGAAATCCGATGGCGTCACTGTCGATTACCAATCCAAGGGCAGTGGCGCGGGCGTACAGGACTTCTTGAACAAAACCGTGGATTTCGCTGCCAGTGACTCGGCAATGAAAGACGAAGATATCGCCAAGGTCGCCGAAGGCGTGCAGTTGCTGCCAATGACCGCCGGGGAAATCGTGCTGGCCTATAACCTGCCGGGCAATCCCAAGGGTCTGAAGCTGCCACGCGACGTCTATTCCAACATTTTCCTGGGCAAGATCACGCGCTGGAACGATCCGCAGATCGTCGCAGCCAACCCGGACCTGAAACTCTCCGATACGCCGATCACCGTTGTCGTGCGTGCAGATTCCAGCGGTACGACCGCGGTATTCACCAAGCACCTGGCAACCGTCAACGCCGAGTTCAAGCAGGCGTTGGGTGAGGGCAACACCGTCAACTGGCCAGCCAGTGACAAGTTCATCAAATCGCCGAAAAACGATGGCGTAACCGCGACCGTACGCCAGACCCCTGGTGCGATTGGTTACATCGAATATGGCTTCGCCAAGCTGGCCAAGGTCGACTTTGCCCAGTTGCAGAACAAGGCTGGCAATTACGTCGTGCCAAACGCCGAAAGCGGTGCCGAGGCCCTGGCGGCGGTGAAGATGCCGGAAAACCTGGTGGCCTGGCTGCCTGATCCGGACGGTGCCAAGTCCTATCCGATCACCTCTTATACCTGGATGATTTTCCGCAAGGACAATGGCAACCCGGCCAAGGCCAAGGCCATGCGTGAAATGGTCGAATACAGCCTGACCGAGGGGCAGAAGATTGCCGATTCGATGGGTTACATCCCGTTGCCACAATCGGTCGTCGAACAGGTTCGCAAAGCGTCCGCCAACATTCAGTAACGCCGTGAGGTCTCTCTCGGCGTGTGCGTCTGCGCCACGCCGGGAGAGTTTTCCCCCTGTTCCGGACTTAGCCCATGAACAAACCTTTTGTCGTACCGGTTAATCCCGACTCTGCCTGCCAGCCACCCTCGACGAAGGATTTCCTGGTTGATCGCACCTTCCGCGCGCTGGCGCGCATCGGTGTGGTACTGATTCTGGCGCTGGTATTTGCACTGGTGTTCGAAGTCGGACGCAAGGCACTTCCCGGTATGGAGAAGCACGGCTTCGATGTGCTCCTGGGCAGCGTGTGGGACGTCAACCAAGGCAAATACGGCATCCTGCCGGCCATCTGGGGCACGCTTTACAGCGCCTTCATCGCGTTGCTGATCGCCGGTGTTTTTGGCGTGAGCATGGCGATTTTCCTGACCCAGGATTTCCTGCCGACCAAGCTCGCTGCGCTGTTTCGCACCATCGTCGAACTGCTCGCAGCCATTCCCAGCGTGGTCTATGGCCTGTGGGGGATCTATGTGGTGATTCCGGCAATTCGGCCGCTGACGACCTGGTTGAACAGCGAACTGGGCTGGATACCTTTTTTCGGCACGTCCCTGAGCGGTCCGGGCCTGCTGCCCGCAGCGCTGGTGCTCGCGATCATGATTCTGCCGACCATTGCCGCCGTGTCGCAGGACGCGCTGACGGCTGTGCCGATGAAAACCAAACAGGCCGCGTACGGCATGGGCACTACCCATTGGGAAGCGATTCTCAAAGTGATGGTGCCTTCGGCCGCCACCGGCATTTTCGGCTCTCTGGTGCTGGGCCTGGGGCGCGCGCTGGGTGAAACGATGGCGCTGGCCATGCTGGTCGGCAATGCCAACAACATTTCCCTCTCGCTGTTTGCACCGGCCAACACGCTTGCCGCTCTGCTGGCGCTGAACTTCCCCGAAGCCGGGCCGAACGAGATCGAGGTGTTGATGTATGCCGCGCTTGTGCTGATGTTGATTACGCTGATCGTGAACATTTTCGGCTCGATGATCATGATGTACGCCCAACGGGGTAACAAGTGATGACTGATCTGACCGCAGCAACAGACCTGACGGCGCCAACCGGTGCGATGCCCAGCTTGCAACGCAGATTCGAAGGCCGTGCGCTGCGCAGCCTGATCCTGACCACCCTGGTCTGGGCAGGTGCTTTGCTCGCCAGCGTGCCGCTGATTTCCGTGCTCTACATGCTGATCACCCGTGGTGGCGCGCGTCTGAACCTGGAAGTCTTCACCGAACTGCCGCCGACCGGCTTCGAGATGGGTGGCGGTTTCGGCAATGCGATGGCGGGTACCTTTGTGATGGTCGGTATCGCGGCAGCGATCGCGGTGCCGGTCGGGATCATGGCGGCCATTTTCCTGGCTGAACTGGGGCCGGACAGCAAGCTGGGGAACGCCGCGCGTTTTGCCGCCAAGATGCTTACGGGCCTGCCATCAATCCTGGCAGGTGTATTTGCCTACGCCTTGGTAGTGATGACCACCGGCACGTATTCGGCACCGGCAGGTGGCGTGGCGCTCGCCGTCCTGATGCTGCCTATCGTGGTGCTGACCGCCGAAGAGTCGATGCGGATGGTGCCCAAGATCATGAAAGATGCTGCTTATGGCATGGGCTGCACTCGCTCGCAGGTCATCTGGAAAATCATCTTGCCGACCGGCATGCCGGCAATCCTGACTGGCGTGATGCTCGCCGTGGCGCGTGCCGCAGGCGAGACGGCACCGCTGTTGTTTACCGCGCTGTTCAGCAACTACTGGATCTACCACCAGGGCAATCTCGATGTCATGAATCCGACTGCCTCATTGGCGGTGCTGATCTACAACTTCTCCGGCATGCCTTTCGATAACCAGCTCGAGCTCGCATGGGCGGCCTCGTTGGTGCTGGTGATGATCGTGCTGTTCGTGAACATCATCAGCCGGATCTTCGGCAAGCCCAAGTATTAAGAACGGGAGCATCTGATTTTGAACGTATCCACTGCGCAAATTGCCGCTCCGTTTGTCACCCAGGCGCCTGTAGTCATGGACTGCAAACTGGACAAGATTTTCTACGGCAACTTCATGGCAGTACGTGACAGCCACGTGCCCATCGAGAAAAACAAGATCACCGGATTCATCGGTCCCTCAGGCTGCGGCAAAAGTACCGTGCTGCGCAGCCTCAACCGGATGAACGATCTGGTGAAGGGCTTTCGTTTCGAGGGCCATGTGCATTTCCTCGGGCAGGATGTCTATGGCAAGGGCGTCGACCCGGTGGTCGTACGTCGCTACATCGGCATGGTGTTTCAACAGCCTAACCCGTTCTCGATGAGCATCTTCGACAACGTGGCGTTTGGTCTTCGCCTCAACCGCTACAAGGGCGATATCGGCGACCGCGTCAAGCATGCGCTGCAAGGCGCCGCGCTGTGGGACGAAGTCAAGGACAAGCTCAAGGTCAGCGGCCTGTCGCTCTCCGGTGGCCAGCAACAACGCCTGTGTATCGCCCGGGCAATCGCCACCGAGCCGGAAGTCCTGCTGCTGGATGAGCCTTGTTCGGCACTCGACCCGATCGCCACCCGACGCGTCGAAGAGTTGATGGTCGAGTTAAAGAAGGACTACACCATCGCACTGGTGACCCACAACATGCAGCAAGCCATCCGTGTTGCTGACACCACGGCGTTTTTCTCGGTGGATATTTCCCAGGGCACACGCACCGGTTATCTGGTCGAGATGGGCCCGACCGCGCAGATCTTCGACAACCCCCGTGAACAGATGACCGGCGATTACATCAGCGGCAAGTTCAGCTAAGTCACAGCACCGGTCACGGCCGCCTACCTGCACAAGCCAAATGGATTTGGCGGGCATCGGTGGACATTTACCAAGCGTTTCCAAGGAGCTCCAATGCCTGCCACGCATCGCCTTGATTTGCCTGCGATTGAACGCGCACTGCGGAAAGTGCAGAGCCGTTTCGCCGAGCTCAGCCGGCACTTCACCGAGCCCCGGGACCCGTTAACCGACGAAGTTCTGCACAATGTGCTTGAAGGCTATGCGTTGGTTGACGAATATGTTGCCCGCGGCGTCGACCTGTTCGATCTGCAGCAACTGAACCTGATGCTGGAGATCAATGCCACGGTGCTGTGTGGCCGGGATCCGGCGCGCCGGCTGGAATACGCTCAGCATCTGTCAGCCACCGAGGCGCATTTCTTCAACAACGTCGAGGGCGGCATCAAGGACTTGTACAACTGGTATTGCGCATATCGCAGTGAGTCAGTCTGGAAGCGTGCAGCGGGTGTCTATGTGCGCATTCTGAGCAAGCCGCAGCTGTTTATCGAAGGCAACAACCGCAGTGGCTCGCTGATTGTCAGCTACTTGCTCATGCGCGCGGGGCTGCCTCCATTCGTGTTGACCCTGGAAAATGCCGAGGGCTATTTCAACCCGTCTTCGGTCATCCGCAACTCCGCCAAGCATGGCGTCAAGGCGTTGTACGAATTGCCCAAGATCAAGAAAAAATATGCAGCATTCCTGGAAGAACAGGCGCCCGATCCAATGAAGTTCTTTCTCAAAGGCAAGCCTTTGCCTCTCTCTCAGGGTGGCCATTGATGAACTGGACACCAGCAATTGCCAGATTGAGAACCTTCGGCAGCCGGGCAGGGCAGGCTATCCGCTGCGCTTTGCCGCAGTTGTTCGAACGTCAGCGTATACGGATTTCGTTCGATATCGATGACACGCTCGCCTGCCAGCTTCATCACTGCGCAGTCGAGACCAGTCGACTACCGGCCTGTATTCATCGTTGGCTGGGTGAACCGTTGCGGATGGGCACACGATCGCTAATCCGAGAGCTGCGTCACCAGGATTGCAGTGTCTGGGTCTACACCTCATCCGGGCGCACGCCGTCCTATATCAGGCGCTGGTTGGCGCTGTACGGTATCCGCGTCGACGGCGTGGTCAACAGCGTACTGCACAACCGTGCCCTGACGGCGCACGGGATGTCGAACGCGCCTTCCAAGTATCCGCCAGCGTTCGATATCGACTTGCATGTCGATGATTCGGAGGGCGTGCAGATTGAAGGCAAGGATCATGGCTTCCGGGTTGTCGTGGTGCATCCCGAGGATGATCGCTGGGCGCAGAAAGTGCTCGATTCGGTGGCCAAGGTCCAGGCGCAGCTCGCCTGGCAGCAAATGCGCAGACCTCAGGCGCGGTGCAACAGCGTGCGGAGGCTGTCTTTGAGTCGCTTGGCTGAGGGAGTACGCATTGGCTATCTGGACAGCAGCGCCTCAGGTGTACGAGGCACTGCTGAGAAATGACTCAATAGATGCGCAAACGCTGCTGCGCAAAACATGTCTCGCAGAAACGACAAAGCCCTGAATAATCAGGGCTTTGTCGTACATAAGATGGCGGAGGCGATGGGATTCGAACTCATGGACCTGTTACAGTCGACGGTTTTCAAGACCGTTGCCTTAAACCACTCGGCCACACCTCCGTTTGCGTTGCGGGCGCCATAATACCTGAATGAAACACACTGTCAAACTCTCTGCATGGCTTGTTACAGAGCGTCTGTTATGATCTTTGCGACTGAACGTTTCAAACCAACAGGAGTGTCGCCATGCGCGAACAGGATTACGCAGTTAATAACAGCGTGCAGGCTGAGCAGCTAGAGGTTAGCCGCGTCCTGCGCAACACTTATGGTCTCTTGGCTCTGACCCTCGCATTCAGCGGCGTGATGGCCTTCGTAGCCCAGCAGATGCGTGTCGGCTACCCGAACATTTTCGTGGTGCTGATCGGCTTCTACGGGCTGTTCTTCCTCACCAACAAACTCCGTGATTCCGCCTGGGGCCTGGTATCCGCCTTCGCGTTGACCGGTTTCATGGGTTTCCTGCTCGGCCCGATCCTCAACCGTTACCTGGGCATGCAGGGCGGCGCTGAAGTGGTCAGCTCGGCATTCGCGATGACCGCGCTGGTGTTCGGTGGCCTGTCGGCCTACGTGCTGATCACCCGCAAGGACATGAGCTTCCTCGGTGGTTTCATCACCGCAGGTTTCTTTGTCCTGCTGGGCGCTACACTGGCGAGCTTCTTCTTCCAGATCAGCGGCCTGCAACTGGCGATCAGCGCCGGCTTCGTGCTGTTCTCGTCGGTCTGCATTCTGTTCCAGACCAGCGCGATCATCCACGGCGGCGAGCGCAACTACATCATGGCGACCATCAGCCTGTATGTATCGATCTACAACCTGTTCGTCAGCCTGCTGCAACTGTTCGGCATCATGAGCCGCGACGACTGATCGTAATGGCTGCAATAAAAAACCCGCTTCGGCGGGTTTTTTATTGTCTGGAGAAAAGTGTCTGCTCAGTTGATGACGATGCTGCCGTCCACTTGCTGACGGTAGATCGTGTACGGCAGCAGCAGCGTATCGAGGGCACCGGAGACCACGGCATCAACCAACAGCCCCGGGATCGCAGTGTTGCGATGATTATCGGCATCAACACCCGAGGCCAGCGGCGCATTCAAAGAACAGAAGTCATAAGCGAGGCCGCTGTAGATTCTCGGTACCGCGCCGCAATAACTTTTCTGCTGCTTGAGCCCGTCAATGGCAGCCTGGTCGTCGCGCGCCACCGTCTGAATCGTGCCACAGCCGCCGAGCAGCATGCCGGCCAGCAGTATTGCCTGAATTTTCATAGCGCCATTCCTTAGCCGCGAAAAACCCCAATCTACCCTGATCATTGGTAAAAGACACCTACGCCATCGGTGGCAGGCGTCGCTTGACCGGGGTCTTCTTGACGATCGCGGTGTTGGTTTCGGCCAACGTATTCAGTCGGTCGAGCAGGGTATCGAGCTGTTCCATCGAGCGCACGTGCAGGCGGGCGATAAAGCAGTCGTCACCTGTGACCTTGTCGCACTCGGTGAACTCCGGAATCGACATGATCTGCCGCTCAACCTCCTGCAGTTGCCCTGGCAGTGGCCGCACCCGGACGATCGCCTGCAACTGATAGCCGAAGCATTTCGGATCGATCTCCACCGTGTAGCCCTTGAGCACGCCGCGTTCTTCCAGCCGCCGCAACCGCTCCGCCACGCTGGGCGATGACAGGCCGCTGATCTGCGCCAGCGCTTTGAGCGAGCGACGGGAGTCTTCCATCAGCGCGCTGATAAGGATCTGATCGATATCGTCAGTCACATTCAAACTCCGGATTAGGCAAAGGACGCAAATCACCCTCGATAAAAAAGGCAAAAACCAAGTTTAGCCTGCTTTATGCGCTGGAGCAGCCCGAGGTGCGCTTGGCATACTTTTGCCATGCTTCGCTCACAGCCTCAGGAGAACAATAATGGACAACGCAATTCGCCGCGGCTCGCTGGAAATGACCGCCGCCATGCTGATATCCGGGACGATCGGCTGGTTTGTGCTGGTGTCCGGGCAACCGGTGCTCGACGTGGTGTTCTGGCGCTGCGTGTTCGGCGCCGGCACCTTGCTGTTGGTCTGCGCCGCTTTCGGCTTCCTGCGTCCGGGGATTCTGACCCGCACAACGTTTTTGCTGGCGGTGCTCAGTGGAATGGCGATTGTCGGCAACTGGGTGCTGCTGTTCGCATCCTATTCCCGCGCCTCGATTGCGATCGGCACGGCTGTCTATAACGTACAGCCGTTCATGCTGGTCGGCTTGGCGGCGTTGTTCCTCGGCGAAAAAATCACCTTGCAGAAGCTGTTCTGGTTGGCGATTTCGTTTCTGGGCATGCTGGCGATTGTCAGCGCCCATGGTACCCAAGGCGAGAGCGGCAATGACTATCTGCTGGGGATTGCCCTGGCGTTGGGCGCGGCGTTTCTGTATGCGATTGCCGCACTGATCATCAAGCGCCTGACCGGCACGCCGCCACATCTGATCGCGCTGATTCAAGTCTGCACCGGGGTGTTGTTGCTCGCGCCGTTCGCGCATTTCGATGCGTTGCCACAAGGCGCCGATGCGTGGGCCAGTCTGGTGACGCTGGGCATTGTGCATACCGGTTTGATGTACGTCTTGCTGTACGGCGCGATTCAAAAGCTGCCGACGGCATTAACCGGCGCACTGTCGTTCATTTATCCGATCGCGGCGATTTTCGTTGACTGGTTCGCCTTCGGCCATCGCCTCGAATTGCTGCAATGGATAGGCGTCGCAGCGATCCTGCTCGCCGCCGCCGGCATGCAACAAGGTTGGGGCTGGAAAGCCCGGCGGCTGGCGGCGCAGTAAGGATCAGATGTTCCAGCGCGGTGCGGTTGCTGCCAAGCGCTGGCGCATCTCGCTGATATTGGCCGCCAGTTGTCGGGTCAGCATCCGGTAGCCGTCGAGCGTGTTGGCAACTGGCGCGTCGAGGTCCGCTGCTGGCAGCTCCATCGGTCGCTCCAGCCGTTGCGAGGCCCCGGTTTTCAACGCGCGAGCCATGCCGATCAGCTGCACACGAATTTGCCGGTGCTCAGCCTTCAGTGCCGTTTGCAGATGTGCCGTGGCCTGCGGGTCGCTTGCGTTGGGGCGGATATTGCCGAGGATCTCCAGCGTGCTGATGCACATGCGCAGGTTGCGCTGAATCGCGTCGAGCTCGGTCATGGAGATTTTCACTTCCTTGGACACCGACGGCATCAGCGAGCGCAACTGCACCATCACCGCACCGACCTTGCTCATCAGCCGCACATGCTCGTCGGCGCTGACCGCTTCACCGTTGATGATGCGCCCGTATACCGTGGCGCAATCGCGCAAGGCTTCGGCGAGGTTGTAGCGCCACGAGTAGACCGCGTACAGCGGCAGGGCGAAGGAAAACGCCAGGGCGAGGGCGATGCCGATCAGGATGTCGACGCCGCGCCACAGACCATCGGTGATCGGGTTGTCGCCATGCCCGGCAACGATGAACACGGTGATCGCCGAGAGCAGGGCGGTGTAGCCGCCCTTGCCAATCGCGTGATACGAGAAAAAACCGCACACCACAGCCATGGAAAAGTAGGTCAGCCACGGCATGCCCAGCCAGGCGTGCTGCGCCACTAGGGCCAATCCGACCCCCGCGCCGATCAAAGTGCCAATGGCGCGCTCGGCGGCTTTTTTGCCGATGTTGCCGTGGTGCTGCAAACCGCCGATGACCACCAGCATGGTCACCGATGCCCATTCGCCGTGGGGCAGATTGATGCCAGTGGTCAGCAGAATCGTCGCCAGCAACCCCAGCGCCACCCGCACGGAATGGATCAGTCGGGCGTGACGGTAGCGCCGATACGGGTCCAGCAGCGGACGCAGGATACGGCGCAACAGCGGTGGCAGGCGGTGGGTGCTGTAAGTAGTCAGTGCGAACCTCGTGAGTCAGTCAAATCAATGGAAGGGGAAAATGTAATTCATCCAGGCGGACATGCGCAGCAGGATTTTGCGCATCGCGCCGATGTGATGAAAGTGCTGACTGTACAGCGCCGCTTGCCCGTAGGCGCCGCCCGGCATGAGCGCGCTGTATTCGGCGAACGCCGGGTCAGTGATTTCAATGATCACCGGCACCCGTCCCGCCGGTGGCGAACCGGTGTAGCTGATCAGCGTGCCGGAAGGTTGCACCTGGCCCTCGGCGATCACCCCGATCACGCTTTTCACTCGCCCCGCGAAGACTTTGCCGGGAATGCCATCGAAGGCGACTTCGGCCTCGTCGCCCACGGTCAGACGCAGCAGGCTGTTCTGACGCATCCAAGCGGCGAAGTACTGACCTTCCTGCGGAATAAACACCATCGACGGGCGCAGCGGCAGCTTGCTCGCCATCATTCCCGGGCGCAGCGAAACGTGGGTGACGAAGCCTTTGCTCGGTGCTCGAACCACGGTGTTGTCCAACTCGAACTGCGCATTGTCGAGTTGCGCCTGCAGATCGTCGGTGCGGGCAATGGCCGCATCCAGTTCACGCTGGGTGCCGAAGTTGCGGCGGATCAGTTCGGTGATGCGGTAGCGGTCGCCCTTCGCTGCAACCAGTTGCGCCTTGAGCGATTTCAGGCGGTTCTGGAAAGGCGTGGGATCGATGCGGAACAGCACGTCGCCTTTTTCCAGGGGTTCGTTGCCCTTTACCGGTACGTCGATCACCTGGCCACTGATGATCGGAATGACCGGCACCGAGACAAAGTAGGAGCGCGCCACCTCGGAATAGGGATGGTTGTAGTTCATGGTGAAAATCAGCGCGCCGATGATCAGCACGCCACCCAGGACAGCGGTGGGCACCGTCCATTTGTTCAGCGGAATGCGGAAGATCTTGAAGATGGCGACGCAGAGTGCGGCGTACGTGAGGATGAGCAACAGATCCATGCTCAGATCCCCCGGCTGTCAGAGTGCGGCGCAACCGGCGACTGCGCTTCGAGCCGCTCGATCCGGGCTTGCAGCTCGAGGACCTGCTGCTCCAGTTGATTGACGTGGTTCTGAATGGGTTTGCCATCGCCGAAACCCCAACCGCGATCCTCGCGATAAGCCATCGCCCAGATCCACAGAAACGGCCACAGCGCATGCAGGGTAAACAGGCTGACCCAGCCCGTGGCATGGATCGCGTCCTGGTGCGGGTGGTTGCGGTGGACGGCGATCTCGTACGGAATGTCATGCAGCACGATGATCCCGTAAAACAGCACGAGACCGACAAAAACCAACAGACCCAATGCGAAGTAATCGAGCATGGTCAGCCTCCCGGGCATCCAGCAATGCTGGGCTGAGTGTAGTCACTGAATCGCCGGGGGGCTGACGGATCGGCAGGATCATTCAATCCTGCCGATCATCCGTCAAAAGATGTAATCGGTGGTCAGGAAACTCGAATCACGCCCGCGAATGATCTCGCTGATCAGGTCCTTGTTGCTCTCCTGGAATTTGGTCGCCACCAGCGTGCGGATCGAAAACACTCGCAATGCATCGTGAACCGACAGCGTACCTTCGGCGGAGTTTTTGCGACCGTTGAACGGGTAAGTGTCCGGGCCGCGCTGGCACTGGGCGTTGAGGTTGATCCGCCCGACCTGGTTAGCGAAAGTGTCGACCAGCCGGCCGACCGCCACCGGGTTGGTGCCGAAGATGCTCAACTGCTGGCCGAAATCGGATTCCAGCACGTAGTCGATCACCGTATCGAGGTGGCGGTACGGCACGATGGGCACGACCGGGCCGAACTGTTCTTCCTGATACACGCGCATCTGCGGGTTCACCGGATAGAGCACTGCCGGGTAGAAGAACGAGGCGTGGGACTCGCCACCATTCGGGTTGACCACCTGTGCGCCTTTGCTTTGCGCATCCGCGACCAGACCGTGCAGATAATCGACCTTGCCCGACTCCGGCAGCGGCGTCAGCGCCACGCCGCTGTCCCACGGCATGCCCGGTTTCAGCGTGGCCAGTCTGGCGTTGAATTTCTCGATGAAGCTGTCGACCACGTCTTCATGCACGAAAAGAATTTTCAGTGCGGTGCAGCGCTGACCGTTGAACGACAGCGAACCGGTGACCGCTTCGCTGACGGCGTTGTCGAGATCGACTTCGGGCAGGACGATACCCGGGTTCTTGGCGTCCAGACCCAGAGCCGCGCGCAAACGGTGTGGTTTCGGGTGCAGCTTCTTCAGGTCACTGGCAGCCTTGTTGGTGCCGATGAAGGCGAAAATGTCGATCTTGCCGCTGGCCATCAGCGCGCTGACGGTCTCGCGGCCGCTGCCGTAGATGACGTTGATCACGCCGCTCGGGAAGCTGTCGCGGAAGGCTTCGAGCAACGGCCGAATCAGCAGCACGCCGAGCTTGGCCGGTTTGAACACCACGGTGTTGCCCATGATCAGTGCCGGAATCAGCGTGGTGAAGGTTTCGTTCAGCGGGTAGTTGTAAGGCCCCATGCACAAGGCGACGCCGAGCGGCACGCGGCGAATCTGACCGAGGGTGTCCTGCTCCAGCTCAAAGCGGCTGGAACGGCGGTCGAGTTCTTTCAGGGCATTGATGGTGTCGACGATGTAATCGCAGGTGCGATCGAACTCTTTTTCCGAGTCCTTGAGGTTCTTGCCGATCTCCCACATCAGCAGCTTGACCACGGCCTCGCGCTGCTCGCGCATGCGGCCGAGAAACGCTTCGACATGCTGGATGCGCTCGGCCACGCGCATGGTCGGCCACAGGCCCTGACCTCGGTCGTAAGCGCGAACGGCAGCGTCGAGGGCGGTGAGGGCGGTGTCGGCATCCAGCAGCGGCGTGCTGCCGAGGATCACCTGTTCTTCGCCGTTTTCGCTTTTCAGATAAACCGGGCTGCGCACCTGCGCGAGCGGGCCGTCCCAGCGGCGCAATTGGCCATCGACCAGGTATTCACGCTGCTCGACCTGAGCGTCGAGGCGATATTTTTCCGGGATGTCGCTGACCGAAGGGAACAGGTTGCCAAGGATGTTTGCTGTCATGTCACTACCCTGTGTTGAAGTCGGCGTGCCGATTGAAAGTCTTGTGAAGGTTATACGCCTGAACGGGCCGGGATTTAACCCCGTGAATGTCACGCGAATGTCACGCAACGGTGCAGGGCAGAAGGGCGGGTGCGTCGCCGAAGCTTCATGCCACCCCGAATCCCTGTGGGAGCTGGCTTGGCAGCGATGGGGTCGGCACATCCACCCGCTTGATTGACTGACCCACCGCCATCGCTGGCAAGCCAGCTCCCACAGGGTCTGAGTGATTTCGCGGGCCATGTGCAGTTTCGTAATGAAGCTTTTATGACAAAAGTTCGGTAGCCCTTTGCCAGTCCGGTCATGCCTGTGTAACGCGCTTGAGGGGCCTTTCGGGGCGTACTTTGCAAGCCGAGGCGGGACGCCGGGAGTGAGGCAATGGGGACTATGGAACGCTATTCGAAAGTGGGCATGCAGGAGCTTGATCAACGCCTGTCGAAGATCGTCGAAGCGGCGCGCAAGAAGCCGGTTTCGGTGTATCGCTACGGCGCGCCGTGGGTCTGGATCGTCTCGCAGGAGGACTGGCAGGGCGCTCTGAAAGAAGTGTCCAGCTACATTCCGCCGGGCCATTCGCTAGTGTTGCTGCGCCCGCAGATCGACGATCTGCTCGGCGCCCACCAGGACCTGCTGCACGACCTCAATGCCGCACCCGGCATGCTCATTCCCGCGCAGACGGTGATGCACATCCTGCTCCTGCAATTGCTGTATTCGGTGCCCAGCGAACAGCAGCTCTACGAACAGCTGAACTACAACCTGCTGTTCCGCTGGTTCGTCGGCCTCGGCCTGAACCAGAAAGTCTGGAGTTTCACCGCCCTCAGCCGTGACATCGCCACGCTGCTCAACGAGCCGCGCGCGGTGCTGCTGATTCAGAAAATCATCGGCGAAGTGTTCTGCGGTGCCCTGCTGCAAATGCCCGAGTTCTCGCTGAACTTTGCGCTGTTGCACACCTGGCTGGGCAAGCACGCCTGCGCCACCACGATCAGCAATTGACGCAGCACACCGGGCGCTAACGCCCACAGGTCATCGCGAATTTCAGGGGGTAATGTGGAACGGATTTTCACGTCACGGCTGGCGCTGTGGGGCTGGCTGCTGGTGACGGCGGGCGCGCAGCCGGCGCTGGCCGAGGAGGGCACAGAAGCGCCCGCCGCGCAGCGACTGGTCGACGTCAACGAATACTTCGTGCGCGGCAATACCGTGCTCGATGCCCGGGCGATCGAAGAAGCGGTGTACCCGTTTCTCGGCCCGCAGAAAGCCTTGAGCGACATCGAAGGCGCCCGCGATGCGTTGCAGAAGGCCTATCAGGAACGCGGCTATCAATCGGTGTTTGTCGAGCTGCCCGAGCAGGCCGTGGCCGATGGCATCGTCTATCTGCAAGTCAGCGAAACCAAGGTCGGCCGGGTGCGCGTGGTCGGCGCCAAACACTATTCGCCGCTGGATATCCGCGACAACGTCCCGGCGCTGAAAGAAGGCGAGGTGCCGGACTTTGCAAAAGTCCAGGGCGAACTCGCGCAGCTCAACAAGACCCCCGGTCGCCAGGTCATGCCGCTGGTGCGCGAAGGTCAGCGCCCCGGCACCATGGATGTCGACTTGCAGGTCGAAGACCAGAACCCGTGGACGGCCAGCGTCGGCCTCAATAACGACTACAGTGCCGACACCGAAAAGCTGCGCAGCGTCACCAGTCTCGGTTACAACAACCTCTGGCAGCTCGGCCACAGCGTCAACCTGACGTTCTTCACCGCGCCGCAGGAAACCGACAACGCCAAGGTCTGGTCCGGGTCCTACACCGCGCCGCTGAGCGAGCGCTGGAGCGTGCAGTTCTCCGGTTACCAGTCCGACAGCAACGTCGCCACCATCGGCGGCAGCAACGTGCTCGGCAAGGGTCACAGCTACGGCGTCGCGGCGATTTACACATTGCCCTCGAGCGGCAATTGGTCGAACTCGTTGTCGGCCGGGATCGACTTCAAGGACTTCGACGAGCGCCTGAGCCTGTCCGGCGAAAGCGACAAGGTGCCGCTGAAATACGCGCCGTTCACCTTCGCCTACAACGGCTTTCGTTACAGCGAAAAGAGCCAGCTCGGCCTCGGCCTGAGTCTGGTTGCCGCGACCCGCAGCGTGTTCGGCTACGGCAGCGACGACGAAGACTTCGACTACAAACGTTATCGCGCCAAACCGAGTTTCGCCGTGCTCAAGGGCGACACCAACTACACCTGGACCTTCGACAGCGACTGGCAGAGCGCAAGCAAAGCCGCATTCCAACTCGCCTCGGGGCCGCTGGTTTCCAACGAACAATTCTCCGCCGGTGGCGCCACCTCCGTGCGCGGCTATCTCGCGGCAGAGCGCACCGCCGATGACGGCTATTTGCTCAGCCAGGAATTGCGCACACCGTCGCTGGCGAAATTTGCCGGCACGTGGATGCAGGACTGGCGCTTCTACGCCTTCGCCGAGGGTGCGCAACTTTACCTGCGCGACGAACTGCCGGATCAGGACGCCAATTACGCCCTGGCCAGCGTCGGCCTCGGCACCCGCGCCAGCCTGAGTAAATGGCTGTCCGGCAGCCTCGACTGGGGCTACCCGCTACTCGAAGGGCCGAACACCTCAAAGCAGGAATCGCGCCTGCACTTCAACCTCCAAGCCACTTTCTAACGGAGCACGTCCATGCAACGCCTCTTCCTTTCGTTGTTGATCTGCCTGGGCTTCGTGCTCCCGGCCACGGCTCAGGCCTGGTGGCAGGACGACTGGCATTACCGCAAACAGATCGCCGTCGACACCACGCCACAAGGCGCGGCGATCAATCAGGACCTCGGCCGCACCGCGCTGCTGGTGCGCCTGCACACCGGCAACTTCACCTTCGACGGCGTGAAAGAGGACGGCTCCGATCTGCGTTTCGTCGCGGCGGATGACAAAACCGTGCTCAACCACCAGATCGAAAGTTTCGATGCGCTGATGGGGATGGCGCTGATCTGGGTCGATGTGCCGAATGTCGAGGGTGGTCAGCGTCAGGACATCTGGATGTACTACGGCAACCAGAAAGCCCCGGCCACTGGCAACGGCCAACTCACTTTCGATCCGAATTACACCGCGCTGTATCACTTCGACGGCGCCACCGGCACCCCGGCGAAAGACACCACGGCGTACGGCAACACCGCGCAAAGCGCGACCGGCACAGCGATTGATGGCGTCGTCGGGCGCGCCTTGCAGTTCAGCGGCCAGCCGTTGTTGCTGCCGGCCAGTCCGTCGCTGCAACACAACGCCGGCAGCGCGTTCACCTTCAGTGCCTGGCTGCGTCTGGATCAGGCCAGCGGCGAACAAGTGATACTGGCGCGTCGCGAAGGCACGCAAAGTCTGCTGATCGGCGTCAGCCAAGGCCTGCCGTTCGTGGAAATCGACGGCCAGCGCGCTGCTGCCACCCAGGCGCTGGCGCCGGCGCAATGGCAACACGTTGCGCTGACCGCCGAGGGCTCGAAAGTCACCCTGTATATCAACGGTCGCGAAAGTGCTACGTTGGCCCAGGCGATGCCGGCGTTCAACTCGGTCATGGCCATCGGCGCCGATCTGCAGGAAGGCGCGTTCCAGCCATTCGCTGGCGCTATTGATGAGCTGCGCCTGTCGAAAGTCGCCCGTCCGGCCGCGTTGTTGCTGGCCGATGCCACCTCGCAAGGCGCCGAGTCGAAACTGGTGGCTTACGGCGTCGATGAAGAGCAGTCCGGCTTTGGCTTCGGCAGCCTCGGCTTCCTGCTCAACGCCGTGCCAGTCGACGCCTGGGTGATCATCGCCGTGCTGGTGCTGATGATGTTCCAGTCGTGGATCATCATGTTGCGCAAGAACCGCAGCCTCAGCCGCGTGACTGCGGCCAACGAAGACTTCCGCGTGCAATTCGCCAAAGTCGGCACGCGTCTGGAGATGTTCGCCGACGACGCGCAACTGGCCCAACGCCTGCAGCATTCATCGCTGTGGCGCCTTTACCTGGTGGCGGTCAAAGAGATCCGTACCCGTCGCGAGCAGGGCGCTGATACCTCCTCGGTTTCAGCGGCGACCATCGAAGCCATCCGCTGCTCGATGGACGGCGTGCGCACCCGCGAAAACCAGCAACTGAGTTCGAAACTCTCGACCCTGTCCAACGCCATCGCCGGCGGCCCGTATATCGGCCTGCTCGGCACGGTGCTGGGGATCATGGTGGTGTTCCTCGGCACGGCAATGGCCGGCGACGTCAACATCAACGCCATCGCTCCCGGTATGGCCGCCGCGCTGTTGGCCACGGCGATGGGCCTGTTCGTCGCGATCCCCGCGCTGTTTGGCTACAACCGCCTGATCACCCGCAACAAGGAAGTCAGCGCCGACATGCGCGTGTTCGTCGACGAGTTCATCACTCGTCTGGCAGAGATGCATGGCGAAAGCCAGTTCAGTGAGGCGTCGCACCAGCGCGGCCATCACGCCAACCACTCCGTACCGGCCTGAGGAGCACTGCCATGGCGTCCGTAAATGCCTCCCACGACGATGATGACGATGCCGCCGTCGACAGCATCAACATCACCCCACTGGTCGATGTGCTGATGGTGGTGCTGGTGATGTTCATCCTCACCGCCACCGCGCAGGTCTCCGGGATCCAGATCAACCTGCCCAAGGCCAGCGCGTCGGTGTCGCTGTCGGAAGCGAAGACCAAGGCGATCTCGGTCAACGACGGCGGCCAGGTGTTCCTCGATGCCTATCCGGTCACTTTGGCCGAGCTGGAAGAACGCCTGCGCATCGAGAAAGCGCAGAGCCCGGATTTCCCGGTGATCGTGCGTGGCGATGCGACGGTGCAGTACCAGAAAGTCATCGAAGTGCTCGACCTGCTGCGCCGGCTCGAACTGTCCCAGGTCGGTCTCGTTACCGGCAAACCGAGTCAGGGCTGAGTCATGACCGCACAACTCCCGATCGAACCGCCGCCCGTGAAAAAGTCGCCGTTGCGCTATGTGAAGTGGGGCGCCGGACTGCTGGTCGCCGCGCTCGCCGCGTGGTTCCTCTGGCAGTGGGCCAACGACATGGCCGGCGTGCGCCGCGAAGCGCCGAAAGTGCCGACGATCATTCCATTGCCGCCACCGCCACCACCGCCGCCGGAGAAACCGCCAGAGCCGGAAACGCCGGTGGAAGAAAAAGTCGTCGAGCCCGAGCCAACGCCGGAGCCGGAGGAGGTCAAGCCTGAAGAAGAGGCGCCGCCATCGCCGGCGGACGATCTGGCCAATCCGATGCAAATGGACGGCGACGCGCAGTCCGGCAGCGACGCTTTCAACATCGGCGCGGGCAAGGGCGGCGGCATGGCCGGTGCTGGCGGCGGGCGTTTGGGCACGGGCACGTACAGCCAGTTTCTCGCGTTCACCTTCCAGCGTTTGCTGCGCGAGAACCCCGACCTGCGCAACCTCGCGTTCTCGCTGCAGGCCGACGTCTGGCTGAGCAGCGTCGGCGAGATCACCCGTGTCGAGCTGATCAAGTCCAGCGGCAACCCGCAAATCGATACCCAGGTGCTGGCCGCTTTACGCGGTGCGCCAGCCCTCAGCGAGCGGCCTCCGGCCTCCATCACTTTGCCCGTGCGCCTGTCCCTGCAAGGGCGGCGTCCGGGTTAATTCACTTATTCAAGCTTCGGCAAAAGGAGTTGTGTGCAAATGATTTCCAACGTGAATCGATTGTCCCTGGCGGTCGGCATGGTCATTGCGACCCTGGTCGGTCAGGCCGTGGCAGCGCCTGCGCCGTCGGAGAACGCCACGATCAATCTGATCCGCTTGCTGGTCGAGCAGGGCATTCTCAAGCAGGACAAGGCCGACGCGCTGATCGCCCAGGCGCAGAACGAAGCGGCGCAGGCCAAACAGGCCGCAGCGTCCACCGCAGTCGCGGCCGGGCCGGTCGCCGCGCCGGGGGATGTGCGCGTGCAGTACGTACCGGCAGCAGTGCGCGACCAGATCCGCGATCAGGTCAAAGCCGAGGTCATGGCCACCGCCAAACAGGAAAACTGGGCCGCGCCGAATACCTTTCCGGACTGGGCCTCGCGCATCAGTTTCGACGGCGACATTCGCCTGCGAGACGAGTCGCGGTACTACTCGGGCAACAACAGCAACGAAATCGTCGACTTCGCCAAGCTCAACAACAACGGCCCGTACGACGTGAACCCCAACAGCAGCACCAGCCTGCCGCCGTTGCTCAACACCCGTGAAGACCGGGAAAACCTCTTTCGCCTGCGCGCTCGCCTGGGCATGAAAGCGGTGATTTCGGAGGAATGGACCGCCGGCATTCGCATCGGCACCGGTTCGGACAACAACCCGGTATCGACCACGCAGAACCTCGGCGGCGGCTTCGCCAAGAAAGACATCTGGCTCGATCAGGGTTACCTGAGCTGGAAGCCAACGGACGAGCTGACCCTGACCGGCGGGCGCTTCGCCAACCCGTTCATGTCCACCGACATGCTCTATTCCAACGACCTGAATTTCGACGGTGTGGCGGCGATTTTCGATCACAAGCTCAGCCGCGATTGGGGCGTGTTCGGCACGGTCGGCGCGTTCCCGGTGGATTACACCAACGACACCTCCAGCAGTAACGGTTTCGACAAGGAAGAGAGCGACAACAAATGGCTGTACGGCGCGCAGCTCGGCGCGAAGTGGGCGATCAATAGCAACAACCGCCTCAAAGGTGCGCTGGCCTATTACCGCTTCGACGACATACAAGGCCAGCGCTCCAGCCCCTGCGAACCGTGGGCCGGCGCGCCGGGCTGCGACAGCGATGGCACCCGCGCAGCGTTCATGCAGAAGGGCAACAGCGTGTTCCTACTGCGTGACATCACGCCGAACCCGCTCAACCCGAGCGCTACGCCGCAGCCGCAATTCGTCGGGCTTGCGTCCGAGTTCAACCTGCTCGATCTCAACGTGGTCTGGGATGCCGACCTGCCGCAGGACTTCAAACTGCGCAGCCAGGGCAACTACATCCACAACCTCAGCTACGACGAAGGCGACATGCGCAAGCGTTCCGCCGGGCAGATCGTCAACAACCTCGACAGCAACGGCGAGATCGAAAGCGGCGCCAATGCATGGATGGTGCAGTTCACCCTCGGCAACGCGCTGGACCTCAAGCGCAAGGGCGACTGGAACCTGTTCGCCGGCTACAAGTACATCCAGCCGGACGCCTTGCCCGACGGCTTCAACGACTCGTCGTTCCACCTAGGCGGCACCAACGCCAAGGGCTATTTCATGGGCGGCAACTACGGTCTGGCGAAGAACGTTTCCGCCACGGGTCGCTGGATGAGCACCGAAGCGGTGTACGGCGCGCCGTTCGACATCGACGTCTTGCAGCTTGAGATCAACACGCGCTTCTAAGGCGCCGGGAGAGCTTTATGAACACGCGTTTTCTCGCGCTGGGCCTGGGTTTGTTGATTGCCACCGGGGCGAACGGCGAAGGCATGGAAGAACGCTTGCGCACGCAACTGCGCAGCACCACCCAGCAATTGCAGGCCCTGCAAAGCCAACAGGCCCAGGCCAGCGCCGCGCAACTGGCGGCGCAGAACGAAGCCAAGGCAGCGCAAGCGCAGATCAAGCAGCTGACTGCCGAACTGGCCAAAGCCAAAGGCCTCGCCGAGCAACTGGCCGGGCAACAACAGAGCCTGCACAGCCAGGCGCAGGCGCAAGTTGCGGCCAGTGCCGAGCAGACTGGCAAGTTCAAAAAAGCCTACGACGAGTTGCTGGTCCTCGCTCGCGGCAAGGAAGCCGAACGCTCGAAGCTGCAAGCGCAACTGGCGGAACGTGACACACAAGTGCAGCAATGTTCAGCCAAGAATCAGCAAATGTACGGTGTCGCCAAACAGATCCTCACGGCCTACGAAAACATCGACGTCGCCGAAGTGATGAAGATCCGCCAGCCATTCGCCGGCAGTGCCCGGGTCAAGTTCGATGAGCTGGCGCAAGGCTTTGGCGACGAGCTGTACAAAACCCAATTCGACGCGCCGCAAGCCGCGATCGCTCACTGATAACAAGGAAGAAAGCCATGACTCAATTGATCACCCACGTTTCCCCGCAATCACTGACCGACGTTCTGCAAGCCGCCGGTTATCGCGTCAACCAGAGCGAACAGAACGGCATCGTGCAATTGCTCAGCGCCAGTCAGGGCATCGGCTACGCCGTGCGTTTCGGTAACCCGGCGGTGGAGCAGGGCAACTTTGTTGATTTCACCTTCAGCTGTGCGCTGCGCGTGCAGGGCGACTTGCCCCAGGGCGTGGCCGAGCAGTGGAACGCTACGCGGCGGTTTGCACGGTTGTCGTTGCAGGGCGAGTTTCTGCTGATGGAAATGGACGTGGTCGTGGCCGCTGGGGTGAGCAACGAGCACCTGCGCGGCAATTTGGAATTGTGGGATCGCCTGTTGCAGGAATTCATCGTTTACCTGCGCGACTTCAGCCAGGCCACTGGTGTGCAAACCGCCAAATCAGCTATCGCCGAACAAGAGGAAGTCGCGCTGTGAAAAAGCCTGCCATGGTGATCGGCGCCGGAGCGCTGGCGTTGTTGGTGGTGGCCGTGGCGCTGGTGCTGCGGCCGGGCAGTGATCCGGTCGCCGCTCAGCAGTCCTCGCCGGTGATGGCGGTTGCAGCCGGGCCAGCAGTGGCGCGGTTAGGCAATCAGCAGGTTTCGCCAGAGGAATTGCAGGCGCTGCTGGCCACTGTCCCGGCGCAAACCCGCGAACAACTGCGCGGCAACCGTGAGGCGCTGGAACGCTGGATTCGTGCGCGACTGGCGGAAAAAGCCGTTCTGGAACAGGCCGATGCGCAGGGGTGGGCGCAGCGTCCGGACGTCGCCCGGCAGACTCGCGCAGCGACTGAGCAGATCGTGTTCCGTGATTATTTGCGCTCGGTGAGTCAGGTGCCGACGGAGTATCCGAGCGCGGCCGAGTTGCAGCAGGCGTACGACGCGGGGAAGGCCAATTGGCAGACGCCGGCGCTGTACCGGGTCAGTCAGATTTTCCTTGCTGTCAGTGATTCCGCTTCGTTGGAAACCGTACGCAAACAAGCCGCTGAATTGAGCAAGAAGGCGCAGTCAGCACCGGCTGATTTTGCGGCGCTCGCTACGCAATATTCGCAGGATCGCGTCACGGCAGAGCGGGGCGGTGATACCGGCCTGCAACCGTTGCAACAACTGGTGCCGGAAGTGCGCAGCGCTGTGGCGCGGCTCAAGGTGGGCGCCGTGTCTGATCCGGTGCAAAGCGCCGCCGGTTTTCATGTGATCAAACTAACCGAACAACAACCGGCCCGCACCGCGACGCTGGAGGAACTGCGCGACCAACTGACCCAGGCCCTGCGCGCACAACGCCAGGAACAGATCGCCCAGGCTTATCTGGACGGCATGCTCAACACCGCCACCCTGAGCATCGACGGCGCTGAACTGAACAAAGTCCTGGAGGAAAAACACTGACGTTAGCCAGAACGCCATTCACCCCTGTGGGAGCGAGCCTGCTCGCGAATGCGGTGGGTCAGTCAGCGAAGATGTTGAATGTGCCAACGTTTTCGCGAGCAGGCTCGCTCCCACAATGAAATCCGGTGTATTCAGAGCAACCACATTAGATCGACAGGGAGTCATCAATGTCATTCACTGAACCCGCAGGACGCCCGGGCACCGCTGATTACCAAACGCCCCAAACCAGCCCCGAACCCTGGCTCCAGGCCGCAACCATCGACAGCGAAGTCGCCCGGTACTTCCTCGCCAGCGCCCGTTGCGGCTGCTTCATGCAAGCCGCGCGCAGCCTCAATGTGCGCTCGACGCTGCTGCGCAAACAACTCGCGCAACTCGAACAACAACTGCAACACAGCCTGTTCAGCTTCCAGGGCAGCGCCCTAACGCTCACCCGCGAAGGCCAACAGTTGCAGGCCCGACTCAGCACCCTGGCCCACGAACGCAAACTCCCGGTCATCGAACAGCCACTGATCCGCCTCGCCGTCGCCGCATCCATCCTCCACGACATCCTCGGCCGCGACCTCATCGCACTGCTGCGGCGCAACGCCAGCCTGCGCCTGGAAATCATCGCCCTTGACAGCGAACTGGCCTTGCGTGCGGTCAGCGCCGACATTGTCCTCTGGCTCGCCTCCGGCGAAGCTCCAAACCTTGGTCCCACCTTCGCCACCAGCGCACCGCAATACCTCGCGCGAATTGAATATCTGCCGCACATTGCCAAGCGCTATTCGCGGGTGACAGCGCGACCGGAAACGCCGGATGATCTGGCTGATTTCATGTTGGTGCACTGGCAGCATGATCGACAGGTTGAGAGCTTTCGGCCGTGGAATGAGTTGGTGGAGGAGAGGTTGGCTGGGGTGGTGCAGATGCAGTCTTATGAATTGATGCTGGAGATGATTCGCTGCAGCGCGTGCATCGGGTTGCTGCCGGCATACATGAGCAGATTCGATCGTGGCCTCATCGCACTGCCCGGATTATTCGCCGAACCGATGCAGCTACACGCGTGGCTGGCGATCAACGCCGATTCACGAAACGCGCCCGAAATCCAAGCCCTCACCGACCTCATCCAGCAAACCTTCAACGAACGCCACGAATGGTTCCAGCCTTGACCCGCCCCCATGTAGGAGTGAGCCTGCTCGCGAAAGCAATCCGCCAGTCGAAGCCGCAGTGACTGACAAACCGCATTCGCGAGCAGGCTCGCTCCCACAAGAATCTTCATTGCTTACGCCGTTGATCGTTCCCACGCTCCGCGTGGGAATGCAGCCCGGGACGCTCTGCGTCCCCCCAGAGCTGGAACGC